>JADHTD010000096.1 GCA_016776525.1 Rhodospirillales bacterium | reverse complement strand
AAGAAGGTCGTTGGTGCGTCCATCGGAATGAAGATGGGTCGACAAGATGCCCCGTGCCGAAGCATGGTCACTGGGGGGAACAGACTCAGCGGCGCTGAGAACGACCGCCCCGGCGCCGTCCCCGAACAGCACACAGGTGCCCCGGTCCTGCCAATTCAGCAGCCGGGAAAAGGTTTCAGCACCAATGACCAGAGCATTTTTAACTTGCCCGGAACGGATAAAATTGTCGGCAATGCTGAGGCCGTAAATAAACCCGGAACAAACAGCCTGAACATCAAAGGCCGCCCCCTGCTCCATTCCGAGCATCGCCTGGACCTTGGTGGCGGTCGCCGGAAAGGTATTGTCCGGGGTGGTCGTCGCCAGCACAATAAGGTCCAGATCCCGGGCGCTTGTTCCTGCATGCTCCAGGGCCTTTTTAGCGGCCATAAATGCCAGGTCGGAGGTTAATTCACCCTCATCGGCAAGATGTCTCTGACGAATGCCGGTGCGTTCGACAATCCATTCGTCGGAGGTGTCGACCATGGTCGACAGTTCCTCATTGGTCACAATGCGTTCCGGCAGGTAGGACCCGCAGCCGATTATTTCTGACCTTGCCATGGTTCAGACTGCCGCCGCTTGTTCTTTTTTGCCGTTGGAATTCAGCTGGGCGAAGTCTTCTTTAATGCCGTCGTTGAGGCCGTCGGTAATCAGTTCCACGGCAACGCCGATGGCATTGGAAAAGCCGATTTCATCGGTGCCGCCATGACTTTTGATACAGATGCCGTTGAGACCAAGGAACATGGCGCCGTTATACCGGCGGGGATCCATTTTCATGCGGAATTCGTTGAGGGCCTTCCGGGCCAGGACGGCGCCCAGTTTCGAGACGGGGGTACTGGTCAACGCATCCTTGAGGAACTTACCGACCAACTTGGCCGTGCCCTCAGTGGCTTTCAGGGCGATATTGCCGGTAAAGCCATCGGTAACGACAACATCCACCGTACCGGCGCCGATATCGTCGCCTTCGACAAAGCCGTGGAATTTTATCGGCAGGCTGGTGTTTTTCAGGATTTCAGCCGCCTGCTGGATGGATTCATGTCCCTTGAGGTCTTCGGTCCCGACATTGAGCAGGCCGACGGAGGGTTGTTCCAGGCCCAGCACATTGCGGGCGAACACTTCACCCATGACGGCAAACTGCACAAGGTTATCGGCATCGCAGAGGACGTTGGCGCCAAGGTCCAGCATTAGCGATTCGCCGCGCTGTGTGGGGAAATACGTGGCGATGGCCGGCCGGGATATCCCCGGCAGGGTTTTCAGTACGAATTTCGCCATGGCCATCAGGGCGCCGGTATTGCCGGCTGAAATGACACCGTTGGCCTCGCCGTCACCAACCGCATTGATAGCCAGCCGCATGCTCGATTGGCGACCCTGACGCAGGGCGACGCTTGGTTTTTCATCATCGGAAACGATATCGGATGTATGAACGATGCGGCAGCAATCCTTTACATGCGGATATTTGTCCAGCAAAGGCGCAATCATCTGCTCGTTTCCGAACAGGATATAATCCACATCAGGGAGTTGACGGCGGGATAAATTGATTCCCGCTACGACCATTTCAGGTGCGTTGTCTCCCCCCATAGCATCTATGGAAAGGGTCAGATGTTCAGACAAACAGGAGATCCCTCCCAAAAAGGTTTAAGCCTAAGCGGCGTCACCCACGTCCATCACTTCACGGTCTTTGTAGTGACCGCAGGACTCACATACATGATGCGGGCGTTTCAGTTCGCCGCAGTTTGGGCATTCCTCGTAAGCGGAAGCCTTTAGTGAATCGTGTGCACGGCGCATATTTCTGCGCGATTTGGAAATTTTTTTCTTCGGAACAGCCATCGTCGTTCTCTCTAACTCCTGGCCCAATACAGGGGCGGCAGACTTCTTAAACAAAAAAAGAAGCCGGGGCAAGCCGCTTCAACCAAACTATTAAGATTTCTTTTTGAGTTGGGCCAGTTTGGCGAAAGGCCCTTGCCCTTCTATACCATTGCTTCCCCCCTCAGGGCCATACGAAAGATTATCAATCTGAGAATCATTTTTTCTAGGGAAAGGATCGATTTCCAAAGCCAATTGTACGGCAACGGCTTCACCAAGATCGATCTTGCCATCGACGATCGGTTCCGGCGGTAGGGCGTCTTCGCTGCTGAACGTCTCTTCGAGGGATTCCTCTTCGGCCTCGGCGCTGTATAGTATCTCGAAAGTGGCTTCTATAGCCGCATTAAGAGGTTCCAGGGTAACCACGCATGTTTGAGTAAGGGCCGCTTTGAGGGTGCCTTCCAACAGCACTGTTCCCTTCTCCTTACCGGGCGAAAGGGTTATTTTAGCCTCCAGGGATTGCAGTGATTGGATGCCATAACGTTCGGCCAGGGCCGAGCATTCTTCCGCATTTGCCGACAAGTCATAAGAATTACCGTGATCTTTCAGCGAATCGACTTCGAAGAACCAGGAAAATTCCGGCACCGGTTGTTCTTTATTGCTCATTTTCCCTCCCCATCCGCTGAGGGCGGTGGCCCAAAAGAGCCGTTACCCGCCGCCAGACTTTCGTCGCTAAGGGACGCCAGGGCAGATGTTTCCCGGCGGATATAGTCGATCAGCAAATCCAACTGGCTTTGGCTGGGCTGTGCTTGTTGATAAATGTTGCGCTTTAAGGCCTCGGCAAAGGGGGCATTTTCTCCCCCAAGTCCGGCCTCATATGCGGCGATCCGGCCATAAAAGGATTCGGCCATGGATTTAACCTTTTTACCGACCCGAAGGTCGCCGACCCCCATTTCCCGCAGGTTTTGGTCCATATCGGCGAACATCAGGTCAAAGAGTGCCTGGCCCATGATTCCTGACGAAGCATTCCGTTTCAAACGGTGCAGAATCAGAAAAACATGCAGGGCGATCAATTCAAAGCGTCCTTCCGCCGTATCCGGAACGCCCAGGTCTCTATAAAAGGATTCGGAGCGGGCTTGCCTGACGGCCTCCCGGTAGATCTTTTGAGAGGCCACCTCGTCCGGACTTTCCCTGAACAGGGAGAACAGTTTCATGCTATAATTTCCCCCGATGCGGACTTGATCGCGAACGGTAATTGACAAATGGCGGTCACGGGTGCGACTTTCCGGTTAACAGGTGTCAGCCCCTGATTGGGCGGACCCCCCCTTTTATCAGATCATTTGCGGGTATTCGATGCCTAGGTTTAGTTCTTCAAAATTTGTTTTCCAGGTGGCCGGCCTCGGATTGCTGGTCATAGCCCTTACCGCCTGCGCGCCCCGGGTCGACCCAAGAGGCAATCTGGTCGATGCGGAACTCCTGGAAGAATTATCTCCGGGAGATCAAAGCAAAGACGAAGTGGCCGAACTTCTCGGCTCCCCGTCTAGCATCGCCAACTTCGGCGAGGAAACCTGGTACTACATTTCCAAGCGAACGGAAACCGTGGCCTTTTTTGAACCCGACGTGAAGGAGCGTCAGGTCATTATCATTAAATTCGGCAAAGACGGCCGGGTCAGCAAGATCGAAAAACTGGGTATGCAGGAAGCCCGCGCCGTATCCCCCGTCGAACGGGAAACACCGAGCAGCGGCAATGAAATCGGCGTCTTCCAGCAATTGTTCGGCAACCTGGGCCGGTTTAATAAGTAAATACACACCGGCTTTTTCGCTTTAGAAAATTTTCTTAGAAAAAAAGCCCCGGCGGAATTTTCCACCGGGGCTTCTTGTTCGGAACCGTTGCTTAAGCTTAGGCGATGATGGCCAGCAGCAGGATGGCAACGATGTTGATGATCTTGATCATCGGGTTGATGGCCGGACCGGCGGTGTCCTTGTAGGGATCGCCGACGGTGTCTCCGGTAACCGCCGCTTTGTGGGCGTCGGAACCTTTGCCACCATGGTTGCCGTCTTCGATGTACTTCTTGGCGTTGTCCCAGGCGCCGCCACCCGACGTCATGGAAATGGCCACGAAGATACCGGTAACGATGGTGCCCAGCAACATGGCGCCGAGGGCCGAGAAGGCTGCCGACTGACCAGCGACGGCGTTTATCACGTAATACATGACCACCGGCGCCAGCACCGGCAGCATCGAAGGTACGATCATTTCCTTGATCGCAGTCTTCGTCAGCATGTCGACGCATTTGCCGTATTCGGGTTTGCCGGTGCCTTCCATGATGCCTGGGATTTCCTTAAACTGGCGGCGGATTTCAACCACCAGTTCTCCACCGGCGCGGCCGACGGCCATCATGCCCATAGAGCCGAACAGGAACGGCAACAGACCACCGATGAACAAACCAACGACGACGAACGGATCTTGCAGGGTAAAGGACACCTCAACACCCGGGAAGTAGTGGCTGAGATCTTCCGTATAAGCGGCGAACAGCACCAGGGCAGCAAGACCGGCGGAACCGATGGCATAACCCTTGGTAACGGCCTTGGTGGTATTACCGACGGCGTCCAGAGCATCCGTGGTCTTACGGACGTCTTCCGGCAATTCCGCCATTTCGGCGATGCCACCGGCATTGTCGGTGACCGGACCAAAGGCATCAAGGGCGACCACCATCCCGGCCAGGGCCAGCATGGTGGTGGCGGCAATGGCCAGGCCATAAATACCGGCAGTCAGGAAGGAAACCAAAATACCGGCGCAAATGACGATCACCGGCAGGGCCGTCGATTCCATGGAAACGGCAAGGCCCTGGATGATGTTGGTGGCGTCACCGGTTAAGGAAGCACTTGCAACGCTTTTTACCGGGCGGTGTTCAGTGCCGGTGTAATATTCGGTGATCCAAACAATAAGGCCGGTAACGACCAAACCGGTCAGGGCACAGACAAAGATATCAGTGCCGGAGAAAGTAACGACCTTGGTGGAAAAGGTTGCATCCCAGCCGATGACCATGGAAATGATGCCGCCGATGAGAATTGCCGAGATCACGGCGCTGGCGATAAAGCCTTTGTACAGCGCGCCCATGATGGACTGGCTGGAACCCAATTTAACGAAAGCCGTCGCGGCCACCGATCCGATAATGCAAACAGCACCGATCAGCAGCGGCAGGGCCATCAACAGGGTCTGGGTTTCACCGGTGAAGAAAATGGCGCCCAGCAGCATGGTGGCGACCAAGGTCACCGCATAGGTCTCAAACAGATCGGCGGCCATACCGGCACAGTCGCCGACATTGTCGCCGACGTTATCGGCAATGACGCCCGGATTGCGAGGATCGTCTTCGGGGATACCGGCTTCGATCTTGCCGACCAGGTCGGCGCCGACATCGGCGCCCTTGGTGAAGATACCGCCGCCAAGACGGGCAAAGATGGAAATCAGGGATGCGCCAAAACCGAGGGCGACAAGGGCTTCCAGGATGTGCCGCATGTCTTCGGCTTTGGAGGCGTCATAAATATCCAACAGGATGACGTAATAAACGGAAAGACCCAACAGAGCCAAGCCAACCACCAGCATGCCGGTTACGGCGCCTGATTTGAAAGCAATGGCAAGGCCACCGGCCAGACCCTTGGATTGGGCTGCTTCGGCGGTCCGGACGTTGGCGCGGACCGACACGTTCATGCCGATGTAACCGGCAAGGCCGGAAAGAATGGCGCCGATGAAGTAGCCGATGGCCACCGTCAAGCCGAGGCGCCAGCCCAAGAGGATGCCGATAACGGCGCCGACAGCAGCGATCGTCGTATATTGGCGGTTGAGATAAGCACGGGCGCCTTCTTGAATGGCACCGGCGATTTCCTGCATACGCTCTGAGCCAGCAGGTGCGGCCAAGATGGAACGGGCCGCTATTGCGCCATAAATCAGGGCGATAGCCCCACAGGCGATGATCAACATGTACATGTTTGTCATACCGAATAACCCTTTGTTGATATTGTAATGCCCGATCTATACCGGACGGGTTGAAAATCCTGGAAGAAACTCCTGGAAAAAATCGGAATCGAGAGGGATTCCGGAGATAAAAACCGGTGGGAAAATGCCAGAACAGACCCGACATGGCAAGACAAGTCTATTGCAATGCAAAAAACTTTTTAATGTTTTTCCGTGTTCCGCGGGCGGGCTGTGACGGGGATTACCTGGGTGGATATTATGTCATTGAAAAACAATGATAATTATCCAGACACCTATCCTTTAGGGTAGCCATTGGTTATTGATTGGCGTTATCGACCACGGACTGAATAAGGACACCGGTGACGACATCCTTGCCGGTCACCTTCTGGGCAACCAATTCGAGTCGTTTTTTAATGGCCGACACCATTATCTCACCATCTTTGCGGATATGCCGGGGCCGGAAGACATAAAGGTCGCGCAGAAAGGCATCGCTGATCCGGGGCAGCAGTTTGTTAATTTTCGCCTCGTTTTCCTTACCCTGGGTTTCCAGTTTCAGTTGGATCTGCAGGGTGGCAGCGACCCGGTCGCCGGCAAATATGGGAATAATCAGAGGATCCAAATCAATAAAGGTCGGCGGAACATCAGGTAGTTTTTTATCGTCTTCCGACCCGTTGTCAGCCATCTCATCTCCACTATTCGGAGCGAAGGGTCCCATCTCAAGGGCCTTCATCACGCTGACGCCGCCACCGGCAATCATCAGAACGATGGCTATGGCAATAACTATTTTTCTCATGGCTTCCCCCTACGGGATATCCCGTTTCCCAGGTTATGCGCCCAGTCATTATTAAGGGGTTAACAGGTCACTGAAAAGGGCCGGTTAAGTCTATGTGCCCACCCGTCAGAAATGACTGAATCCCTGTTCCGGGAAGTCCATCGGCTTCCCGTCACGGCCCATGAGCACGGCCCCCCGTCCCTGCCCGTCCAGGACCGCCCCGATATTTGTAATGGGAACCCCAAGTTTCGCAGATAGCTCCATCACTTTTTCAATACCTGAATCGGAGACCGTAAAAAGAAGTTCGTAATCGTCACCCCCGGTATAAATCAGCGGCAACAGGGACGGGTCGATTTCAAGGGCTGACCGGGCTGCATCCGATAAGGGCACCGCTTCGGCCTTGATTTCGGCATCGGCACCCGAAGCCGTGCAGAGATGGCCCAGGTCGGCCAGCAGGCCATCGGAAATGTCGATTGCCGCTGTCGCCAGTCCGGTAGAAGCCAGGACCTGTCCAAGTTTGAGGCGCGGCCGGGGTTGCTGATGGTGGCCAACCAATACCGTCCGGTGGTCTTCGGCAAGGCCGGACAGGTTCCCTTGAAGGGCTTCCAGGCCCAGGGCGGCATCCCCAATACTGCCGCTGACACATATTCTATCCCCTGCCCCGGCGCCGTTGCGGCGCAGGGCTTTGCCGGGTTCAACCGTGCCAAAAGCACAGACAGTCAGGGTCAAAGGGCCGTTCGTGGAAACCGTATCGCCGCCGATCAGGGCCAGGCTGAATTCTTCCTGCATGGTCGCCAGACCGTCAACGAAGGCCGTCAACCATCCGTCATCTTCAGCGATAGTCCGCGGCAATACGGCGTTCAGAGTATAGGCTCTCGGTGTGGCCCCCATGGCGGCTAGGTCGGACAGGTTGACGCCGAGCAGCTTGGCGGCAATCAAATGTGGCGGCGTATCGGGAAGAAAATGAATGCCGGACACCAGGGTATCGGTGGTCACGACCAGCTGGCGGTTGTCTTCGGTATCGAGAACGGCGGCATCGTCGGTGAGGCCCAGGGCACCGCTTTCCCCAACCGTCAGCGGTACAAACAGCTTGGCGATCAGTTCGAATTCACGGGGTATCGGATTCTTTCCCATGAGCCTGCCCCTCAAACTCCGCGGCCCGTAAAACATGAGCCAATTTATTGAGTACGCCGTTGATCAGAGTTGGTTCGCCGCCGGTGAAGAAGGCGTTGGCGACATCGACATATTCAGAGATAACGACTTTTGTCGGCGACTCTGACAAGGTCAGCAATTCAAAAGCGGCGGACCTCAGAATACAGCGGATCAGAACTTCCAGGCGCTCCGTCGTCCAATCATCGGACAAGGCCCCGTTAATCATGGCGTCCAGGTCGACTTGTCGGTCGAGGACGCCGCGCACGAGTTCGGTGAACTGTCCGTTATCGAGTTTCAGGGTTTTGGCGGTAATTGTGTCATCTTCGCCGACCGGGATGTTGATCCAGCGTTCCTCGATGAATTCCCGCAAGACCTGATCGGTATTGCTGCCGACCATATCAATTTCATAAAGGGCCTGGACGGCGGCAAGACGGGCCGCACTGCGGCTTGTTGGTCGGCTCTTCTTGCTCATCGGGTGGTCAGACGGAGATCCTTTTTAATCTCCATCATCCGCAAGCAGGCTATGGCCGCATCCGACCCCTTGTTTTTCTTGTCGACGGCAGCGCGAACCTGGGCTTGTTCGTAATTCTCACAGGTCAACACGCCAAAGCCATGGGCAATAGAATGATCGAGCGCCATCTGCATCATGGCGTGCGACGCCTCCCGGCAGATATGGTCATAGTGATCGGTCTCCCCGCGGATGACGCACCCGAGCGTGATGTAACCGGCATAATGTTGCGAGGCGGCGCCGAGTTCCATGGAACGGATGGCGAAGCGAACGGTCGCCGGTATTTCGAAGACACCGGGAACGGCAATCCGGTCATAGGTGACGCCCGCTTTTTCCAGTTCGGCAGTAGCCCCTTTCACCAGTTCATCGGCAATGTCCTCGTAAAAACGGGCTTCGACGATCAAGACATGTGGCTGTTCGGTGACGGTCATGGCCTAATTTCCATCTGCAGGGAGCGGGCGCTGTTCGACCACCTTCAGGTCATAGCCTTCAAGGCCGATAATGGTGCGTTTGGTGTTGGACAGCAAAATCATGTCCTTGACCCCAAGGTCGAGCAGGATCTGCGCGCCGATCCCGTAATCCCTGAGTTGGCCGTCCTGGGCCGGAGCTTCGCCCATTTTTTTGCGGACCAGATCGGACAGGCTGGAACGGGACGGTTCGCGGATCAGCACAACGACTCCGGTGCCGTGCTCATCGATCATACGCATGGCTTGGTGCAGTTCATGGCTTTTGCCGGAAC
>JADHTD010000095.1 GCA_016776525.1 Rhodospirillales bacterium | reverse complement strand
ACCCGTTTGATGTCCTCATCGTCCATTAGGTCGCTGAGCAAGGCGCGCTTCTTGTCCTTGGCAACGAACAGCACCCGCTGATCGATCTTCTCGACGGTGGTTGCCGCCGGGGCGACCTCGACCATCACCGGATCTTTGAGCAGGCCGTCGGCCAGACCCTGTACCGAATTCGGCATGGTCGCCGAAAACAGCAGCGTCTGCCGGCGTGTGGGTACGGCGGCGGCGATTTTCTTGACATCGCGGATAAAGCCCATGTCCAGCATACGGTCGGCTTCGTCGAGGATGAAGACCTCGACATCATCAAGCTGCAGGTGACGTTGGTTCATTAGGTCAAGCAGGCGTCCCGGGGTGGCGACCAGTACGTGGACGCCGTTGGCCAGGGCCTTGATCTGGGGACGTATGGAGGCGCCGCCGAAAACGACGGTTGTGCGCAGGTGCATATAGCGGCCATAGGTCCTGAGGCTGTCGCCGATCTGTCCGGCCAGTTCGCGGGTCGGAGCGAGGATCAGCGCGCGCGGCTTGCGGCTCTGGAGTTTGCTGCCGTTTTTCGACAGGCGGTGCAGCAGGGGCAGCGAGAAGGCGGCCGTCTTGCCGGTACCGGTCTGGGCGACGCCCAACAGGTCGCGCCCGTCCAGCAGCGGTGGAATGGCTTTAACCTGAATGGGGGTCGGGGCGGAATAGCCTTCGTCCTGGATGGCACGAAGTATGGGTTGGGCCAGATTAAGGCCCGTAAAATCAGTCATATCGTTCTTTTTCTTTCTCGAACAAATAAAAGTGTCCCTCCGCCCCAAAAGCGGGACGGCGGGTGCGCTGGCACTATGCAAGCATTAACAACGTGGCCGTCCCTCCTCGCAAAAGAAAGGCATCGGCCCGTCTAACGAAACGCCCACAATGTCGGAAAGAAAGGTAACCGGCTCAGCCGGTAAACGATCGATATACGAACGTGAAGGGAATGTCGTTGG
Source organism: Rhodospirillales bacterium (assembly GCA_016776525.1). Classification (GTDB taxonomy): domain Bacteria; phylum Pseudomonadota; class Alphaproteobacteria; order Rhodospirillales; family JADHTD01; genus JADHTD01. The sequence continues at coordinate 8,046 of JADHTD010000095.1, read as the reverse complement.
GGCGTCTAATGCGCTACTTGAGAACAGAAGTCAAGCGAAGTCGTGTCAGGCAGAATTCCTCCCGACGCCACCGGGCTGGGGATTACGGGACACTGACGGCCGTTTCGGACCGTCTTTTTTCTTGGTCAACGCGGAATTATTCCGCCAGGGGTGGCGGGCGTAGACGAACTCTTCCCAGTGGTCGTCGAAGGTCTTTTTGTATTCATGGTATTGGCGGGTGCGCCAGCCGATGACGCCGCCGGCATAGCGCAACACGTCGCTGTCCTTTTCACCCTTTAAGATTTGGCCCAGGAGCCGGTTGGTTACGGCCACATCGTTCATGACACCCAGCAGGTCCTGCAGCCCCTTCATATGATGGATGTATTTATGCATGCCGTCGAAGATGGTGGTGAAGGACTCGGCCGCATAGCGCAGCTTCTTGCATTCGATGCGGAAGCGGTGCATCTCTTCCGCCGAATCCCGGTCCATGTCGGTTCCCATCTTCAGAACACGCTGTTCCTGTTTGTTGATAACCTTGCTGGCGAAAGGAACGACGTTCTCCGTTAGGCGGCGGCGCTGCTTCTCTTCCTTCTTACGGTCGTTGTTGGTGATTTCCCAGTCTTCCCAGCCCGCCGCCTCGACCCATCGGCTATAATCCTCTTTGAATTTATTGTAGCGGTCGCTATCCAGCATGGCGTTGACGGCCTCGTAGGCTTGGGCCCGGTGATGCTCGGCAAGCCTTTTGATCTTGCGCTCGCCCGGAAGCGGCAGCCGTCCGCGGAGATGGCTCAGGGCTTCACTGATGAACACATCCAGGTCCCGCGCCAGACCCAGTTCGCCACCGGCCCAGCGCAGTTCGTCGGCCCAGGGCTTGCAAACCCGGCTTGGGATGGCATAGCGGAATATCCTCATCGCCGACCGCATGCCCCGGCACGAGACCCGCGTTTGATGGACGCCTTCAATGCGCATCCAGGATCGGGCGGCTTCCTCCCAACTCAGCATGTAGTCGAAACGATGGCGGAGGATGGTCCCGAAGGCCTCGCTGACCGTTTGTCCCGAGCTGATCGGTGGTGGAATCCTGTTTTTTTTTGATACCCTGGTGGCCATCGATATCTCCGATAGACAGTCAAACGGCAAACGGCCTTACGCGGTAGAATGATAGCAACAAGGGCCGCACAAATCTGGCCGCCCTTGTTTCGAATTTAGCGTATGAACGAAATAGTAAACTAAGACTACTTCTTAGCTTTTTTGATCGCTTTTTTGGCCTTTTTAATGGTCTTCTTTGCTTTCTTAATGACCTTTTTAGCTTTCTTTTTAGCCATCTTTCTGATCCTCCGTTTATTGGTTACAGTTTCCGATCTTCCCCTAAAATTTCTTCAACTCGACGTTAGAAATGGATCATCACCATTTATGGATCGACTGCCTACGCGCGGCCTCAATACCCAGTGCCGAGGATTAAGACAAATTCAAGAAGCTAAAAACCCTAGCATCCTTAGAGGTAACGGCCCTTGATATTCGTTAAATTTGAAAAGAATTGGAAAAGATGTGCGGGTTCAGCCCCTGTTTGAATACTGAAGACATTCGTTTATGGTCGTCTGACAGTGGCACGTGTCAGAATGATAGGGAATTATGAATAGGGCCGAAAAACGCCGCCAACGGAAATTGGCCCAGAAAGCTGCAAAGACCGGGAAGCCTGCTCCAGCGGCGAGCCTTTATCCCAACCAACAGACGCTGTTCATCGAACAATCCATTGATAAAGCCCTGCAGCATCACACCGCGGGCCGCTTATCCGAGGCCGAGGCCATTTATCAACAGATACTGCAAGCCGACCCAAAACAGCCTGATGCCCTGCACCTGCTTGGTGTGCTTGCCCATCAAGCTGGAAAGCACGACATAGCCGTAGACCTCATCACCAAGTCCCTTGCCGAAAATCCCTATTTTCCGGATGCCCACAACAATCTCGGCAATGTTTATAAGGATATGGGGCGTTTGGACGAGGCCGTAACCAGCTACCAAAAGGGACTCAAAATCAAACCCGATTATTTCGAGGCCCATAACAATCTTGGCATTGTGCTCCGGGACTTGGGGCGTCCGGATGAGGCTGTTGCCAGCTACCGCAAAGCCTTGGCCATCAAATCCGATTTCGCCGAGGCCCATAATAACCTTGGCAATGCGCTTCACGACCTGGGAAAATTGGATGAGGCCGTAGAAAGCCATCAGAAGGCCCTGGTCCTCAATCCCCAATATGCCGAGGCCCATAATAACCTGGCTAATGCATTCAAGGACCTGGGGCGTCTGGACAAGCAACCGGAACACCTTGAAAAGGCCGTTGAGAGTTATCACAAAGCCCTTGCCATCAAGCCCGATTTAGCCGGCGCCTATAACAACCTTGGCAACGTCCTCAAGGATCAGGGGCGCTTGGATGAGGCTGTGTCATGCTTGCAAAAAGCCATAGACATAAATCCGCATTATCACAGTGCCCGGCACCTCTTGAATTCGCTGATTGGAGAGACCACCGCCAGCGCCCCCAGGGAATTTGTCGAGGACGCTTTCAATTCCTACGCGGAAAATTTTGATCATCACCTGGTGAACGACCTGGCCTATACGATGCCGTCGTTACTCAAAGACGCCCTTCTTGAATTGGATATACAGGAAGGGAAATTTAAAAATGTAATGGATATGGGCTGCGGAACCGGACTTTCCGGCGCCGCTTTCAGAGACATCGCCGAAACACTTATCGGCATTGATTTATCCAGAAATATGGTGCGCAAGGCAGAAGAGAAAAACATCTACGATGAGCTGTATGTTGACGACATTATCGAGCGGCTTGAAGGCTTGGGAACCGACTTCGACCTTTATATATCCTCTGATGTTTTCATCTATGTCGGCGATTTGCTTCCCATCTTCGAAAGCATAAAAAAGCACGCTGCAAAAAATGCCTTACTGGTTTTTTCAACGGAACACTTCGACGGCAATGGCTTTGTTCTCAACAACAAATGCCGTTATGCGCACTCGAAGGAATACGTTCTTTCAATCGCTGAACGATTAGGGTTTCAGCTGGAATATTACGCCCGATCCAATCTTCGGAAGGAATCCGATGATTGGATTGTCGGTGATATCTATATTTTAAAATGCGGGTAAGTATTTTGACGGCCTGGCGCCGGTATTCCGGGAAACGGATTTCCAACGGAATTTTTCACAAGCCGCCCCAAAAGAAACAGATTGATTAAGTCCGTCCGGTTGGTGCTTTATATTTCCCGTCATGGCTATTCCATACACATTCGCAATGCACCTTATGCAACGGGCGGATACCTTCGGGTTTTCCGGACGGCTGGTCACGCTCGGGCGCTATAATCTCTGGTTCACCAACGCCGATTTCCTGAAAATGGCGGAGACCAGCGGCTTCAAACCAAAATACACCCCCGGAGAAGATGAGGACCTGGCCCCCAATGGCGGTATGTCCAGCCGCCTGTTCTTCCGCACACTCGGTTTTTCGGAGCTTATTGAAATTGAATATTTCGATGAGGCTCCCGGGCTTTATATTTTTGACTTAAACAGCCAGGAAACACCGGAAGATTTAATCGATACGGCGGACGCCGTCTTCGACTTCGGCACCAGCGAACATGTCTTTCATACTCCCCGGCTGCTGGCCCACATCGGACGCATGCTCCGCAGCGGCGGCATCGTCGCTCATCACACGCCGATGAACAACCAGGTCAACCACGGCTTTTACCAGTTCTCTCCGACGCTCTATGCCGATTACTACGGCGTTAACGGCTACGAAACCCTGGATTTCGCAGCCAATCTGGCGGCCGACTACGACGCCCCCGACCAGCAGTTCGTGCCGCTGGACGCCAAGCAGGCCGTTGAGGTGATCTACAAGACCTCCGAGATGCTCGCCATGAACACCTTCTTCGCGCGCAAAACGGACCGCTCGACAATCAACGTTTTCCCGCAACAGAGCTTTTACCAGAAACCGGATTCCTAGCGGTCTAATGCCGCAGCATGGTTTGCCGGGACAGTGAACCGATAAAATCGGGCTGCACATTCCTCCATTGGTGACGTAAGATGCGGAAAACCTGTTGGGGGAGGCACAATCATGAACTGGGACGTCACCTATTATCCGGAATACTGGAACGGCAAGAAGCTGGCCTACCCCGAGGTGCCCCGCGAGCACGCCAAATTCGCCCAGAGCATCACCGTCGGCAACCTGGTTTTCGCCTCCGGTTGCACCGGCGTCGGCGCCCCCGCCGATGATATCGCCGCCCAGGTCACCGCTGCCCTCGACAAAACCCGGGCCGCCCTGGAAACGGCCGGCAGTTCCATGGAGAACATCGTCAAAACCTTCTTCATGGTGCGCAGCCTCGATGATTATCAACTGGTCCGCAAAACCGAGACCGAATACTACGAACGCCACGCCCCCAAACTGGTCGAAACGCCGCCCGCCGCCACCCTTATGGTGATCGGCGCCCTGGCCAAGCCGGAATACCGGGTCGAATACGAAGCCATTGCCGCCATCGACCGGACGGCCCCGGACTGGGGGGTCACTTATTATCCGGAATTCTGGGCCGGTAAGGAACTGGCCTATCCGCATGTGCCCAAGGATCACGCCAAATTCGCCCGCACCCAGGTGGTCGGTAACCTGGTCGTCGTCTCCGGCTGCCAGGCCCTGGACCACGACAGCGTCCGCGTTGAGACCGCCGACTTCCGGGAACAGTCCCGCCTCGTCCTGGAGAAGATCAAGATCGGCATGGAGGAAACCGGCGGCTCGCTCAGTTCGGTGGTCAAAACAAACGTGTTCCTTAAGGACGTGGACCTCATATCCGTTTATCGCGAGGTGGAACGGGAATTCTTCCAGCAGCACGACCCACAGGCGGCGGCCAATCCGCCGGCCAGTACGGTTTATGTCTGTGTCGAACTGCCCAGGCCCGAATTCCTCATCGAGGTCGAGGCCTTTGGCGTCGCCGACACCGCCGCCCCCGGCTGGGATTCGGTTTTTTATGCCGGAAATAAAGAAGCCTCGAGCGTCGTGCGGGCCGGCAACCTGTTGTTCCTGTCCGGCTGTGACGGCACCGACCCGGCCAGCGGCAAGGTTACCAGTGACGCTGTGGCGGATCAGGTGAGGACGGCCCTCGATAAGGTACGGACCGCCATGGAAGAGGCCGGAAGTTCCCTTGAGAAATTGGTAAAAATCACCCTGATGCTGAAAAATATTGAGGACTACCCCGCCATGCGCCGGGCCGAGTGCGAATACTATGAACAACACGCGCCGCACCTGCTGGCCCACCCCCCGGCCTGCACCTTCATCCAGATGCCGGAGATCACCGGCGGCGGCACCCTGTTCCAGATCGACGCCACCGGCGTTCTTTAAACCCACCGCCCGGGTCAAGTTAAACGAACTTTAACTACCCGTGGCTATAATGCCTTTCATCGCATCGATTGAACCTACGCCGCGCTGGCGCGGTGGTTATGCGCCAAGGCGCGGCCCCAAAAATGGGGGCGGAAATGCACACCAAGAAATACGAACTTCAATCCGAGATCGCCGCCTGCGACATGTGCGGTAAACGCGGATATGTTTTTGAATTAACGGGAGACCAGGTCTGTACCGAATGCCTGCACGAAGCCGCCGGCATCGGGGCTGTCACCTACCAGCTGCTGTCCCTGGAGGACGCTTATGACACACCATGAGGTCCGTAAGGTCCGCGATCTTCTGGAAACGGAAAAGCAAACGGTGCAGACCCTGAAGGAACAGGTTGCACGTCTGGAGGACGAACTCCGCGACCGGGAGAACGACGCCTTGCAGGTTGCCGATACACCAGCCTCCCAGGCGGCATAAATACGGGGACTCGACCCCGACCCAACCGCACCTGGGATAAGAGGTCGGCGCAATTACCTGAGGATACCCTTGCCGGCGTACTTGGCGACCGGGCCCAATTCATCCTCGATCCGAATCAATTGGTTGTATTTAGCCAACCGGTCGGAACGGCTCAGCGAGCCGGTCTTGATCTGACCGGCATTGGTGGCCACCGCGATATCGGCGATGGTGGCGTCCTCGGTCTCGCCCGAACGGTGCGAGATGACCGCCGTGTAATTGGCCTTGTGGGCCATCTGGACGGCTTCCAGGGTTTCGGAAAGGGTGCCGATCTGGTTGACCTTGATGAGGATCGAATTAGCAATTCCCTGCTCGATACCCTGGGCTAGGCGAACCGGGTTGGTGACGAAAAGATCATCGCCGACCAGTTGGCATTTGCCGCCGATGGCTTCGGTCAGCGCCTTCCAGCCGTCCCAGTCGTCTTCCGCCATGCCGTCTTCGACGGAGATGATCGGATAGGCGTCGACCAGGGCTTCCAGGTATTTGACGTTGCCGTCGGCGTCCAGGGTCTTGCCCTCGCCGGCCAGCACGTATTTGCCGTCCTTGTAGTATTCGCTGGCGGCGCAATCGAGGGCCAGCATGACGTCGTCACCCGGTTTGTAACCGGCGGCCTCGATCGATTTCATGATGAAATCAAGGGCCTCGTTGGCCGACTTCAGGCCCGGGGCGAAGCCGCCCTCGTCGCCCACATTGGTGTTGTGACCGGCATCCGAGAGACCTTTTTTAAGGGCGTGGAAGACTTCCGATCCCATGCGCACGGCCTCGGCAATGTTCGGCGCGGCCACCGGCATGATCATGAATTCCTGGATGTCGATGGGATTGTCGGCATGTTCGCCGCCGTTGATGATGTTCATCATCGGCACCGGCAGCTGATGGGCATGGACGCCGCCCATATAGGCATACAGGGGCAGCGCGGCTTCTTCGGCGGCGGCCTTGGCCGAGGCCAGGCTGACGCCGAGAATGGCATTGGCGCCGAGCCGCGATTTATTCTCGGTGCCGTCCAGTTCGATCATGGTGGCGTCGATTTCCAACTGGTCTTCGGCGTCAAATCCGGAAAGCGCCTCGTAAATCTCGCCATTGACCGAGTCACAAGCCTTGAGCACGCCCTTGCCGTTATAGCGGCCCTTATCGCCGTCGCGCAGTTCGACGGCCTCATGGACGCCGGTGGAAGCGCCCGACGGCACGGCGGCGCGGCCCGACGCGCCGGTCTCCAGCACGACTTCGACTTCGACGGTGGGGTTGCCCCGGGAATCCAGAATCTCGCGGCCATAAATATCGATGATGGCGGTCATGTGTCCCTAGCCCTTTTATCTCTTGTATCGACGGGAAAATGCCCGCCAGAGATACAGCCAAGCCCCCCTCTTCGCAAGCGCGAATAAGGGGCGGAGGACGTTTCAGGCAGGGGATTTAGGCGGCCGGAAGGCCGTCGACCAGGATCAATTCAGAAGTGGCGTTTGCAAAACGGATGCCGATGACATCCTGGTATTCGGGCGACTCGTAGAAGGTCCGGGCCGTTTCCAGGTCGGGAAACTCGACGACGACCATGCGGCCCAGGGCTTTATCGCCTTCCAGGGTGATCGCCTTGCCGCCGCGGACGATGAACTTGCCGCCGTAGCTCTCGATGATCCCCGGGGTTTGAGCGGCATAATCCTTATAGGCCTCCGCATCGGTGACCTCGATGCGGGCGATGATGTAGGCAGGCATGTTAGATATCAACCGGCCGCTGCTTGGCCAGTTTGTCGAATTCCTGGAGATCCTCGATAATTTTCGGCAGTTGGCCGAGCGGGATCATATTGGGACCGTCGCTGGGGGCGCTGTCCGGGTCTTCGTGGGTTTCCATGAAGACCGCCGCAACGCCGATGGAAACGGCGGCCCGGGCCAGCACCGGGGCGAATTCCCGCTGGCCGCCGCTGGAGGTGCCCTGCCCGCCCGGCTGCTGCACCGAATGGGTGGCGTCGAAAACGATGGGACAGCCGGTCCGGGCCATAATCGGCAGCGACCGCATATCGGTCACCAGGGTGTTGTAGCCGAAACTGGCACCCCGCTCGCACAGCATAACGTTTTGATTGCCGGTGCTTTCCACCTTGGCGGCGACGTTGGCCATGTCCCAGGGGGCCAGGAACTGGCCTTTCTTGATATTGACGGCCCGGCCGGTTTTACCGGCGGCGATTAACAGGTCCGTCTGGCGGCAGAGG
>JADHTD010000094.1 GCA_016776525.1 Rhodospirillales bacterium | reverse complement strand
TAAAAACAGGTCGTCTTACCAGCCCCGTTGGGGCCCAAAAGACCAACCACCTCGCCGCGCTGTATGCTGAGGTTGACGCCGCGCACGACCGGGCGTTTTTTAAAGCGCTTACCCAGATTCTGGGCGAATAGGCCCTTGTTGTCGGCGACCAGACGCGGGCCGTCCGATACAGCATCATTGTCGGCAACGGGCACGGCGACCGGCTGGCGCGGAGGTTTTGAAGTTTTATCCATCATGGGCCTGTTTTGGTATTACCCCCGAAAACTTTATTTTTTCTTTACGTTGCGGGGCTGAATCAACCCCTGGACACGGCCTTTACCGCCGGCGCCGGGTCCACAGCTTTGCAGCTTGCTGATGCCGGTGTTGAGATTCACCCTGGCACTGCAACCGGCCAATTTGGTCCCGGCCCGGTCTATCCTAACCGATCCAGTCAGGGTTGCGATACCGCTTTCCACATTATAGACGCCCCGATCGGCAAGCACAGTGTCTTCCTTGGTGACGATTTTGACGTTATCGAAAGCTTCGACCCGGTGAACCTTGGACTTGCCGTTTTTATCTGTCCGGAAATAAGCCGCCAGGACATCCGCCCGCAGGTTTTTGTCTTCCCGTACCACTTGGGCATTGCCGCGGGCCACCGCCATCTGTTTTTTCTCCCAGAATTCAAGCTGGTGGTTGGCGGTTATTTCATCGGTTGCAGTTTTCAGGCGCACCTGCCGGCCACCGCTGAGCACAAGGATCGCATTATCGACATCGTAAATCCCTTTTTCGCCAAAGGCCGTCTGCCCGGGCGTTGAAATCTTTACTTTGCCGATAGCGTCCAACCGCCAGATATCGGAACCGCCGCTGGCGTGTTCCCGGTAATAGGCCCGCAGCTCGTCGGCTTTTACGGTAACGTCGCCCTTAACAGCCTTGGCATTTCCGCGGGCCAGGAAAATCAGCTTTTCCTGCTGCCACTCGATACCGTTCTCGGCGAAAATTTCCACCGGCTTGCCGGTGTCGGCGCCGAAATTCATGGTTTGCCCCAGGGCCCCGCCTGTCGGCACAAGGGCATTGCCCGCAAACAACAGAGCCGCCGTCAGCAAGACCGCCGTCAACCGCAAATTCTTTGGTCCCGTCTTCATCATTTGGCCCCGTCGGCACGCGGGAAAAGGGTCAGCTTCGCCTTGCCGGTGAAGTAAATGACTTTGCCCCTGTCGATCAAACGGAAGCCCTCCGCCTCCAACTCACCGAAGGGGCCTTGTCCTTTAACCGGTGAGGTGCCGCTGGCTTTACCATTATTCAAATCGATTTTGGCCTTCGTCGTGTTGATCTCATAGCCGGTGTCGTGAAACAGGTTGACCGCCCCTTCCAGATCCAGGGTCGATTGCTGCCGGTGGTAAACACCGCTGTTGGCGGTCAGTACCAGCCAGGTTCCATCGTCCAGCGCGATATCCGCCTTCGGCATTTCCAGTTCCACCCGGATGGTTTCCTTGGAATTGTTGCGGACGTAATCGGCGGTGATGGAGTAGGGCCTGCGTTCTGAGTCGGCCCCCAGATAGCGGGCGTTGACCATGCTGGGGTCGTCCGACTGCTTGGCGTTCAGCAACGAGAACCCGAGATAGAACCGGGTTCCGTCGGGCTGAATATGCGGCCAGATGACAACCAAAAAGATCAGCAGCGCCGCCACCAAGGGCAGCAGGATTTTCATGAAACTGACAAACTGGCTGTAACCGCCCATTTGGGACGGCCGTTCCTTGGGGCTCATAATGGTGCTGCGCCGATAGGAATCCGGGTCCAGCGCCGATTGCGGCGATTCCTTTTCCGGGACATCGGTGATCGCCCGATAGCTGGGTGAACCCAATCCCAAATCCCGTTCCATCAGGCAACTCCGGCGCGCAGGCAATCGTGAATGTGGACGACCCCCACCGGGCGGCTGTCTTCATCGACCACGAACAGGTTGGTGATGGATTTTTCGTTCATGATGCCGAGCGCTTCGCTAGCCAGAGAGTTTGCCGTGATGGTCTTGGCGCCGGTGGTCATAACGGCGTCGACGGCAAGCACCAGCAGGTCGTCACTCATGTGACGGCGCAAATCGCCGTCGGTGATAATACCCTGTAAGATACCGCTTTCATCGACGATACCGATGCAGCCCAGACCTTTGCCGGTCATCACCAGCAGCGCCTCCGACATGGTGGCATCCGTCGTCAACAACGGCAGCTCATCGCCGGAATGCATTATATCCGATATCTTCAGCAGGCGTTTGCCCAGCTTGCCGCCGGGATGCAGAACCTGGAAATCATCGGCGGAGAAACCCCGCCGTTCGAGAAGCGCCACCGCCAAAGCATCTCCCAAGGCCAGCATCATCGTCGTCGAGGTGGTCGGCGCCAGCCCCATGGGACAGGCTTCTTCAACGGCGGGCAGGATCAAGGCCACGTCGGAAGCCTCATCGAGGGCGCTGCCGGCACGAGAAGTAATGGCGATCAAGGGAATCTTGAAACGACGGGTATAGGCCACCAAGTCGGCCATTTCCGGCGTTTCGCCTGAATTGGAAAGCGCGATCACCGCATCGCCGTCTTCCGAAATCATGCCGAGGTCGCCGTGGCTGGCCTCCGCCGGATGCACGAACAGCGCCGGTTTGCCGGTCGACGCCAGGGTAGCGGCAATCTTGCGCGCCACATGGCCGCTTTTACCCATGCCGGTTACCACGATGCGGCCATCGGTTGCTTCCAGGATATTGAGGGCCTTGTTGAAATCTGCATTGAGGCTGTCAGACAGAGCCTTGAGACCGTCCGCTTCCAATTGCAGGACTTTTTTCGCGGACTCCAGGCTGGCTTCGGCGTAGGCGCCTTCGTTGTCTTTTCCGTCAGACTGTTTCGGCATGGATGATGTCATCGGCGTCCTTAACGATTGTCGGGGCTCAGTCCCGTCATGAGGGCTCTTGCGTGCACGGTCATGGCGGTGCGTATCGTCCCGAACCCCGCTTCCGGACCCCGCCTCAAATGCAGGGGGACCGGTTCGCATAAGGGGGTGAAATAAAGCCTTTGCCCCGAAACCGCAAGAGTATGCGCTGACGCATTAGATTCGTCAATAGAATCAAAGAGTTTTGCTTATTCTTTCGGATAGCGTCCGAAGCTGGAACGGGGGTCTGTCGAGCGAAAAAATGGCCCTAGTGGGAAAAGATATCCAGATCGCCCCAACCGCCGAGATCGAGATCGGCGCGGGTGGCGAGAAACCGGAAACAGGCCTCAGCCAATTCACTACGGCCTTCACGGTCCAGCATGGCCTGAAGTTTGTCGCGCACCGCATGCAGATAGAGCACATCGTCGGCGGCATAGCGGACCTGATCCTGACTGAGGGTTTCGGCTCCCCAGTCCGACGACTGCTGCTCTTTCGACAAGTCCACCTTCAGCAATTCCTTGCAGACGTCTTTGAGACCGTGGCGGTCGGTATAGGTGCGGGCCAAACGTGAAGCGATCTTCGTGCAATAGACCGGCTGGCAGTCGATGCCCAGATAATGGCGGATGGTGGCCACATCGAAACGGGCATAATGAAAAATCTTGGTGATGCCGGGGTCGGCCAGCAGGGCCTTCAGATTAGGGGCATCATAGGTTGCTTGGGGAAACTGCACCAAGTGTGCGGTGCCGTCGCCGGATGATAGCTGGATCAGGCACAAGCGGTCGCGGCCAAACCGCAAGCCCATGGTTTCGGTGTCACAGGCAACGCTGTCGCCGAAATCGATGCCCTCCGGCAAATCGCCGACATACAGTTCAATGGATGGATTTTTGATTTTCACTGCCGTACCGCCTTCCGGCGTTTGTTGACCGAAACGATGGTGCCCAGGAGAAGACTCGAACTTCCACGACCTTGCGGCCACAGGTACCTGAAACCTGCGCGTCTACCAATTCCGCCACCTGGGCTAAGGCATCGTCGGCGGCAATTCGTCCGCCGGAGACAGTGGTTACCGTCCACCGGGCGTCCTGTCAACAGGCTGTTCAAAGTCTTGGCTTGGCACCGGGTCCCGGACTGTGCCACATAACACCGGTTATGGGGTTTTACGAAAAACATATCCTGCCCCGCGGTATCGACTGGGTGATGCGCTTCCCGGCGGCGGCAACCGAACGCCACCAACTGGTGCCGCAGGCCCGGGGCACGGTGTTGGAGGTCGGCATCGGGTCCGGCCTCAACCTGCCGTTTTATGATTCCAGCGTCAGTCGGCTCTACGGCCTCGATCCGTCGCCGGAATTGCGGCGTATGGCCGAAAAGCGGGCCATCCATGCGCCTTTCCCGGTCGATTTCCTCGGCACCGTCGCCGAGGAAATCCCCCTGGCCTCGGACAGTACCGATACCGTCCTCACCACCTGGACCCTGTGCAGCGTCGATGAGCCGGACCGGGCGCTGGCCGAGATGCGCCGGGTGTTGCGCCCCGACGGGCGGTTGATCTTCATCGAACACGGACGATCCCCTGAAGCCTCCGTCAGCCGCTGGCAACATCGGCTCGATCCAATATGGACGCGCTTTGCCGGCGGTTGCCGCCTGACCCGCCCCATGGACGAGTTGATCCGGCAGGCGGGTTTCCGCCTGGCCCGGCAGGAGACCGGATACATCCCCGGCCCGCGGCTGCTCAGTTACCATTACCGGGGCATCGCCCTGAAAGATTAGGCATACGATTGAATGACGTCTTTTCCTCCGGCGGTTAAGCCCTTATTCTGTGCGGGAACCGGCAGGGTTCAACAAAAGACAAAAAAATCCATTCTAGGAGTTGGCACATGGCACGACGGGTGGTCACTGTTTTCGGGGGATCAGGATTTCTGGGACGGCATCTGGTGCAGCGTCTTGCCGCCAGCGGCGCCATTGTCCGCGTCGCTGTCCGCGATACCGAGGACGCGCTTTACCTGAAACCGCTCGGCGATGTCGGACAGATCGTGCCGGTAACCGCCAGCGTCGCCAACCAAGCCTCCGTTGAAGCCGCTGTCGACGGCGCCGATGCCGTCGTCAATCTGGTCGGCATACTTTATGAGTGGAGCAAGAACACCTTTGAGCGAATCCATGCCCAAGGCGCCGGTACCGTCGCTGCCGCCGCCAAGGCCGCCGGCGCTGGAAAACTGGTCCATATTTCGGCCATTGGCGCCGACCCCCAGTCGGACTCCCTCTATGCCCGCTCCAAGGCGGCCGGTGAACAGGCCGTCCGCGAGGCCTTTCCGGAAGCTAGCATTTTCAGACCCAGCGTCATTTTCGGTCCGGAGGACACTTTCTTCAACCTGTTTGCCGGTCTCTCGCGGATCACGCCGTTCCTGCCGGTTTTCGGCTGCCCGCTCATTCCCAAGATAACTCTTTTCCAGGATGATAACCTGATCGACATCGACTTTTTCGCTGACGGCGGCACCAAGTTCCAGCCGGTTTATGTCGGTGACGTCGCCGACGCCATCATGGCAGCCCTTGAGGCGCCGGAGGCCCAGGGCCAAACCTATGAACTGGGCGGCCCGCAGGTCTACAGCTACAAGCAAGTAATGGAATTGTTGCTGGAGAACATCGGGCGCAAAAAAATATTGGCCCCCTATCCTTTCGGGCTCGCCGCCTTCTGGGCCTTTTTCCTGGAGATGTGGCCGAAACCGCTGTTTACCCGCGACCAGATCAAACTGCTGAGAAAAGACAATGTGGTCGGCAGCGGCGCCAAGACCCTCCGGGACTTGGGCATCGAGCCGACGGCGGCGGAGGCCATTTTGCCCACTTACCTGCGCCGCTACCGCCCGCCCGCCCGGCAGAACCTGCGGGAAGCTTAAGTTTACGGGAGCTTGATCCCCAGCCAACAGCACCTGGAATAAGCAAGATGGAACCCTAGCCCTATTGCATGTATGCAATGGATGCATCGGACTGTGGGCCGCGAACCGTTTCGCGTGGGCCCTATTGCATTTATGCAATCAATGCATGGCCACGCAGTGCGCCCGGCATCTGAGGGAACTTAAAAATGGGTGGGGGTCGAGGCCGGGCTAATAGAAAAAAGGTTTAATCTACGTCCTGGCGCACCAGGTCGCGGCCGGATTCGACGATGATCTCGGCGTATTCGCGCAGGAACACGGACCCTTTGACCGTGCGCTGGATGAGCACACTGCGGCGGTCTTCCTCGTCCACCTTACGGCGCACCATGCCCATTTCGCTAAGCCGGTCGAGGGCCCGGGTGATAGCCGGTTTGGAAACCTTCAGCCCCTTCGCCAAGCCGCGCACCGTATGCGGCGGCGGCATCAGATAAACGGTCAGCAGGAGGGCCATTTGCCGGGCCGACAGGTCCGGCGCGTCACGGCGTACGGCGGAAACAATGGTCCGCCGCCAAAGGTCCAGGGCTTCCAGTTCGTTAAGATCCAGACTCATGCCGGCCCCTTTCGTAAGCTCGTCAATTTCGTTTCGGTATCAAAACTTATTACCCGCTTCGATACGCCTTAGCAACAAGAAAATCCGCTGGGGAACATTCCGTCCGCACACCAACACTATACGGAAAGGCGGGATGAAACCAATTCACGATTGGTCGATAAATCCGTGATGGCCCGCCTGTTCACGGCAAATGCCTGTTTGCCTCCAGCGTCCCCTTTTGTTAGGGATAGCACCGCTAATAACAAAAAAATTGCCGGAGCCTCCGCATGAAAGCCGCCGTCATTCCCGTCACCCCGTTTCAACAGAATTGCGCCCTCATCTGGTGCGAGGAAACCATGCGGGGCGCCTTCGTCGATCCCGGCGGCGAGGTGGACCGCCTTTTGGAAACCGCCGGGGAAATGGGCGTTACGGTGGAGAAAATCCTCATCACCCACGGCCATATCGACCATGCCGGGGGGGCCGCCGAACTGGCCGAAAAACTCAATGTTCCCATCGAAGGCCCCCATATCGATGACAAATTCTGGATCGATGAATTAACCCAACAGGGCGAACAGTTCGGCCTGTTGGGGGCCCGGCCCTTCACGCCGGACCGTTGGCTGGAAGCCGGTGACACTGTCACCGTCGGCAATCTGGAAATGTCCGTCAAACATTGTCCGGGACATACGCCGGGGCATGTGGTCTTTCATCACGCGGCAACGCATTTAGCTTTCGTCGGCGACGTCCTCTTTCAGGGCTCCATCGGCCGCACCGATTTTCCCAAGGGCGACTTGGACACGCTCTTAAAATCGATCCGCGAGGAATTATGGCCGCTGGGCGACGAGACCGGCTTCCTGCCCGGCCACGGCCCGGCCTCCACCTTCGGCCATGAGCGGGAGACCAATCCGTTTGTCGGCGATGACGCGGGACCGATGTGAGCGACACACAGAACCAGACCCCGGAGCATAAGGAAGACCCATTTGGGTATCGGGACTTCGTGCGCCGCTGGCAGATGATGCCGTTCCGCCGTCATCTGTTATTCGGCTGCTATCTAGTGATTTTCGGGCTCTTCTGTTTTATCCTGTGGATGGTTTCCCGCCCGCAGGTAGTCCTGCCTTAAGGGAAGTTCTCCATAAACCCAGGTGTTGTTGGATTGGGGTCAAGCTCCAGTAAACAACTGGGATCAATCTCCCGTAAAATTACCCGTGGGCGACAAAGCCGCCGTCGACAAACAGCGTCTGGCCGGTAACGAAATCCGATGCCGGTGAAGCCAGATAGATGGCGGCCGGGGCGATATCACTGGTCTCGGCAATGCGGCCCAGCGGGATGCGGCTGACAATGCTTTCCAGGAAAGCGCCTTGCAGCAATTCTTCGCGGCTCGGCGTCCGCACCGCCGTCGGCGCCAGGGCGTTGACGCGGATGCCAAGGGGACCCCATTCGAGGGCCAGGGCCTCAGTCAGGTGGGAAATGCCCGCCTTGACGCCAGCATAGACCGAACGCTGGGGGACGGTGGCCCGGGAAAAGGTCGACGACATATTGATGATTTTGCCATAGCCCTGGTCCCGCATCAGGGAACCCAGAATCTGGCAGGCGAAGAAGGTGCCTTTGAAGCTGGTATCGATGGATAAATCCCAATCCTCTTCCGAGGTTTCGAAGGCCAGGGCGTTGATGGTATAGGCGGCGCTGTTGACCAGGATATCAAGCTTGCCGAATTCGCCGGAAACATAATCCCTAAGAGCTTCGATATCCGCGGTCCGGGTAACATCGACAGAAACCGCTTCGGCCCGCACCCCGAGGCCCCGCAGGGTAGCTACCTGGTCCTTAAGCTTGTCCTTGTTGCGCGAACAAACCACCACATCGGCGCCGGCTTGCGCGAAACCAATGGCAATTTCCTGGCCGATGCCTTCGCTGGCGCCGGTGACCAAGGCTGTTTTTCCGTTCAGTTTAAAGGTGTCTAAGTATTGGGTCATGGTTTGCTACCCGGATTGTTTTGTGGTTGGCCATGGGATCCCTGGGAACGATCATCGCCGGCAACCGGGCGGCAGCAGGGTTCAGGCGGGCAAAAAAAACCAGCCCCAATAAGCTGACCGCCAATCGCCAGATATGTCGCCTGATCCCCTGCCCCTTTTGTAGCCCCCTGGAGCCCGAAGGGCAATGTTTCTATTGCCTTTTTTTAATGGTCGGAAGGTTCCAGGAAATGATGGCCGAGACCGGTATCATAGGCCAGACCAGCGGCTGTCAGGGTCACCGTCAGGCTATCGTCGGCGCGGGCCAGACCCTTGCGTTCCAAAGCCGTCCACACGGCCGGGTTGGAAAACCCACTGGCCTCGCGGGCCGACACCGTGAAGCCGCCCACGTGCACATGGTTGCCGTGAGCATGGGGCAGGGACAGCAGCGTCACCTCGCCGGTTGCCTCATCGCGCCGGACCAGCCCCGGGTCTTCGGCGATAACCTGGGCCAGCACCAGGGTGCGCAGTTGCAGTTTGTTGAGTTTCAGCGGATTTTTTTTCGGCGGCATGGTTTTTTGCTTATTTCAGTTGCGGCATTTCCCGGAAAGATTAACAATAACCGGCCCAAATGATGTGGCCAATAAAATACGGCATAAGCCGATTATCCAGGGAGGATTTTAATGCACCACATGCGCACGGCGGAAGAACTCGCCCTCAGTTCCGCCTATCCAGGCAACAGCGAAGGCTACAGCCGTTGTTCCCT
>JADHTD010000093.1 GCA_016776525.1 Rhodospirillales bacterium | reverse complement strand
TATTATTCCGTCCAACTCTCTATCAAGTGTTGGCCGACCTCTATTATTTCCCCAATTTTTGCCGGAATACTTCCAGCCCCCGGGCAGCATAAGAACAAGTCCAAATGTAGATTGTCAATCCCTTAAAAAATATAGGGTCACTGAATATTCAAACCTTTATTTTATACCCTTTTCGACGATATTGCCGTCGGTACCGAGGTCGAGGCCGGTATTCCGGGCCTTTTCCAGGACGCTCGGCGACCAGTCGACATACCCGGAATCGTCGCCGCCCAGGATGGCCATCAGGAAGGCGTGATCGTCGCCGGTATTGCGGAAGCCGCGCATGACGCCGACCGGCAGGGAAACAACGTCGAAGGGGCCGACGTCGATTTCATTTTCCCCCTCTTCGCCCCAGTAGACGGCCCACTTGCCTGTGAGGATGACAAAGACCTCGACCGTCGGATGGTCATGCAAGGCCGCCCCTTTGCCCGGTTCGGCCCCGATATAGGTGATGTTGAAACCTTCCGCCGCCGTAATGGCCGGGGCCAGCGATGGGTCTTCGGTGACGCCGCGGCCGATGACGTTATAGGTATCGCGTTCATGTTCGGGGATGCGGGTATCGACATAACCCTGCTTGCTGGGTTTCAGGTCTTTGAAAAAAGCCGTGCGTTTGAGCATCTCGGCCTTGGAGACTTGGATACGTGCCATGGGTTTCCTCCCCTGAAACCGCAAGCCCGGCCGGAAAATGTGGCCGGGCTTCTGGTCTTTCCGTTGGTTACTTGATGGCCTGCGGATTGATCGGCGAGCCGACCGCCTGGGTGATCGGCAGCGGCGGCGCAAAGAAAAGGAATTCGTAAACCTTGTCCTCGTCACAATCGTCAGCCAACTCCTTGAGGTTGAAAATCTCGCCCATGGTGATGCCAATCATCGGAATGACCACCCAGTGCCAGGGCTGCTGGGCGTCGTCGGTCTCGTTGGGGCGGACTTCACAGCCCCAGGTGTCGCAGCAGATGGCGGCGATTTCCTTCTCAAAAATCCATTCGGCGGTCTCGAAGGCCAGTCCCGGCGCATCGCCACCGGCATAACCGCCCCAATCGCCGGCGGCCAGCCGCTGTTCCATCATGCCGGTGCGGACAATGACGAAATCACCGCGCTTGATCTCGACCCCCTGGGCGGCAGCCGTTGCGTCCAGGTCTTCGTTGGTGATGGCATCGCCTTCATCCAGGGAATCAACGCCCACATGGCGGGCCACATCGAGCAGCACGCCGCGGCCGATCATCTGGTCCTTGACCTTCTCGATGCCGTTTTTCTGGGCGCCGTTAACGTCGACCAGTTTGGCGTCGTAGCCGTTCCACATCTTGTCGTCATAGAAAATATGCCCCAGGGCATCCCACTGGGTGCCGCACTGCAGGGGCAGCGAGACCATGTCGTCGGCATAGCGGATGCCGCCCTCGTCCTGGACCCCGGCGATGGCGTCGGTGCCGGTCGCCAGCATGGTGTGGATCGGATTGAAGCGTTTCCCCCAGAGGCCCTTCTGCGGGCCGTTGTTGTCGAAGTTGAGGCCCAGGGAAAAGGCCTTGCCCCGCTTGACCAGCCCGGCGGCGGCCTTGATCTCTTCCGGCCCAACGAAATTGAGGGTGCCTTTTTCGTCGTCGTCCCCCCAACGGCCCCAGTTCTTCAATTTTTCGGCGGTGGCGCGCAGGTGCGCCATGTCAAAGCGCTGTTCGTCGTATCGTCTTGGCATGAGATCCATCCCCTAAGATATCTGATTATTATCGGCAAGCCGGACAGCCGTCCGGTTGCCTGCTTCCTCCAGCCGATATCTTATACGGGGAAGGCCTGATTCGCCAAGCCGGGGGATCAAAATTACAGGAAAATTCCGTCTCGAATGAGAAGACTTAAGCCAGGGCGGCTTTCAGGGCCTGGCGCTCGGCATCGCCGAACCCCAGCAGGTAAGAACCGCCCAGGTCGAAAACCGGCCGCTTGATGAGGGCCGGATGAGCCAGCATCAAACGCTTCACCTTGGCTTCATCGACAGCGTCTTTATCGGCGTCCGACAGCTTCCGCCAGGTGGTGCCGCGCCGGTTGAGCAGGGTTTCCCATCCCAAGTCGGCAACCCAGGCATCCAGCATCGCCGCTTGCAGGCCGTCGGCGCGGAGGTCATGGAGCGTCGACTCGATCCCTTCCGCCTCCAGCCATTTGCGGGCCTTGCGGCAGGTGTCGCAGTTCTTCAATCCGTAGAGCGTGATCATGGCCGGATCATAGGCGGGCGGAGGCCGGGCGTCACGCCTCAAAAAACACCGGCTGCCTTTTTAAGAAACGTTCAAAACTGTAAGTCAACGGACGGCAATTTCTGGATTTTCCGGTTTGATGATTCCCGGCATTTGGAGTAAACAGGGGCAAGATTCGTGACCACACCCCGGAGTGTCCGCCCCATGCTCGCTTTGATTTCGCCCGCCAAGAAACTTGATTTCACCGAGAGTCCGCCCGCAGTCGGCGCCAGCCAACCCGGGTTCCTCAAGGACTCGGAAACCCTGGTGAAGACGGCGCGCAAACTGAGCCGCCGCCAGCTCCAGCAA
This sequence comes from Rhodospirillales bacterium, assembly GCA_016776525.1. GTDB lineage: Bacteria > Pseudomonadota > Alphaproteobacteria > Rhodospirillales > JADHTD01 > JADHTD01. Next base: position 6,594 of record JADHTD010000093.1, on the reverse strand, counting down.
TTGATGGGCCTCAGCGACAAACTGGCCGACCTCAACTATGAGCGCTTCAAGGCCTTCTCGACGCCGTTCACAGCCGACAACGCCAAACAGGCCGTGCTCGCTTTCAGCGGCGATACCTATGTGGGACTGGACGCCGCCAGCCTCGATAAGAAGGACCTCGACTTCGCCCAGGACCACCTGCGCATCCTGTCGGGTCTTTATGGATTGCTGAAGCCCCTCGACCTTATCCAGCCCTACCGGCTGGAGATGGGCCGCCGCCTCAACAATCCGAAAGGCGGCGACCTTTATGATTTCTGGGGCTCCAGCCTGACCGAGGCGGTCAACGCGGCGGCGGCGGCGACCAAGAACCCGGCGGTCATCAATCTGGCCTCCAACGAATACATCAAGGCGGTGCGCCCGAAAGACCTGGAAGCCCCCTTCATCACGCCGGTCTTCAAGGAAGTGAGGGAGGATGTGGCCAAGGTCATCGGGCTGTTCGCCAAGAAAGCCCGTGGTATGATGGCCCGGCACATAATTAAGAACCGCCTGAGCGATCCGCAGGCCCTTAAGGCCTTCACCGACGGCGGTTACGCATACCAGCCGGACCTGTCCGACGACGCCCAGTGGGTCTTCACGCGGGCCGGCTAAACCACCGCAACGGGGGAAAGCCCAAATGTCCGAAAACAATAACAACATCATCCGCACCGCCGATATCTGTGACGACAATGCCGATACCGTCCAGGTCTGCGAGATCGCCTTCAAGGATTACGCCAAACGCAGCTGTTTCCACGGCGAGGCGGTGACCATCGAAACCCTCGAAGACAACATCGTCGTCAGCCGTGTCCTCGAACGGGGCGGCAAAGGCAAGGTGCTGGTCATCGACGGCCACGGTTCGCGCCGCCGGGCCCTGTGCGGCGGCAACGTCGCCGCCCTGGCCCTGAAGGAAGGCTGGGCCGGGGTCGTCATCAACGGCTGTGTCCGCGACCAGCACGAAATGTGGGACCTGGATTTCGGCGTCAAGGCGATCGGCACGACGCCCCGCCGTCCGTACCGGGACGATACCGGCAAGGATAGCCTCAACCTGCATTTCGGCGGCGTTATCATCAAACCGGGTGATTACATCTATGCCGACGACGACGGCGTCATCGTCACCCCCGGCCCCGTGCACGGCTGATGGGGCACGGACCGCGAGGCCGTCATGGGTATTGATCGCCGCACCGACCCGGAAGTGGGCGGTATCGTGCATCTGGAACATTTCAATTTCGAAGTGCCGGACCACGACCTGGCGACCGTCTTCTTCATGGGCGGGCTGGGCCTGACCCGCGATCCCTATAAACGCACCGACCACCTCAACATGGGCGTCAATATCGGCCTGCAACAGTTCCACCTGCCGCGCCGGGGTAACGCGCCGCCGCCCTTCGACGGTGAAGTCGGCCTCATTATCCCCGACCTGGACGCTATAAAAACCCGCCTGGAGCGGATTGCCTGGGCCGGCCATTTCGACGGCACCCCCTATGCCTATGAGGGGTTGGGCGATACCGCCCTGGTAACCTCGCCCTTCGGGGTGCGGCTGCGCCTGCACAGCCCCGGTGTGCTGCCCTTTACCGGGCCGCTGGGCTTGGCCTATATCGATATCCCGGCGCCGCCCGGCACGGCCGGGGGCATCGCAGCCTTCTACCGGGAATTGCTCGCAGCCCCGGCCGAGGTCACCGCCATCCAGGGGGAAGCGGCGGCGGTGGTCACTTTTGGCCCGCACCAGAGCCTCAATTTCCGGGAACGGCAGTTGGACGACTATGACCTTTTCAGCCACCATGTCTGCCTGTATGTGACCGGCTTTAACGCCGTGCGCCGGGAGATGGAAAAACGGAACCTGACCGGCGGCAGCGGCGACCGGGATGACGCTTTTTTCTTCACCGCCATCGCCGACCCCGGCAGCAATGAGGTGCTATTAGGCCTCAATCACGAAACCCGCAGCCTCCACCACCCGGACTTCATGCGCCCGCTGGTCAACCGCTGGCCCTTGGAGAGCGAACCGTTTTCCGATCAGGCGGAAATTCAGGCCGACCGCACCCGGACGGACGGTTAAGCGTCCGGCAAGGCCTGACGACCTGCCGTTTTAAAGGCCTCCCGGAGGTTGCTGTTGCCAGTGATCCGAAATTCCGGACGCTGCCCATCGGCCATAACAGGCCAATTCCCGATTCATAGGCGTAACGCCCCCTTTTTATCTTGAACCGATAACGATTAATCCCCATCTGCTAAGGATCATTACCCATAAGTTTTATATGGCTATTAAATTATGTGAAATATCACAGAAACGCCGCGGCCATCAAAGCATATTAGATTTTATTAATATTATTTTGAGCAGCACTTAAGGTGTTGATGATTAGGAGCATACCAATGGATCAGATCACACAAAACAGCATCAAAGAAACCCCAAGGGATGACATCGAGACGGCCCTCGATTTGCTTGCAGAAGGCGCCTTCGAGGATATTCCGGCAGGTTTCGATAGCTTAGGGGTTCGGATCAAAGAGATCGCCACTGCCAATCAGAAGGACGGCAAGGATGAACTCATCCGGTTGGTTTCCATGTCAATCAACCTCAATGAAGCCGTCACCTCTGCCGCAGGTATGATCCGCGATACCCGGGAAGTCGACAAACTCAGTCAAACTATCGCCTCGGCCGCCGAAGAGATGGTCGCTTCGGTTCATGAAATCGCCCGTAACAGTGAAGGTGCGGCCGAGGAAGCCAGCAACGTTCGGGCTTCCGCCGACAAAGGTGTAAACGCCGCCGAAAAGGCCGTCAGCACCATGCAGAATATTGCCGACGCCGTCAGCACGGCGACGGGTCAGGTACAGACCCTGGCCGCAGCATCCGAGAAAATCGGCGAGATCGTCGAACAAATCGACGCCATCGCCAAGCAAACCAATCTGCTGGCCCTCAACGCCACGATCGAGGCAGCCCGCGCCGGAGAAGCCGGTAAAGGCTTCGCGGTCGTTGCCTCGGAAGTGAAGAACCTGTCGAACCAGACTTCGAACGCCACCGAGAATATCCGCGAACGCATTGATAACCTGCGTCAAGAGATGGATGGCATTGTTACTTCCATGGAACAGGGGTCGAAAGCCGTCAACGACGGACTCGTCGTTATTTCCAATACCGGCGAAGAAATGCAGAACATGTCGAACCAGGTAATCGGCGTCACCACCAAGATGGAAGAAATCGCCGTCATTCTCGGCGAACAGACCGAGGCCTCCAACGAAGTGGCAAAAGGCATCACCACCATTGCAGACATGACGTCCAAGAACGTAAGCCAAATTGAAACGATTGTTGATTTCCTTGCCAATACGGACGAAGAACTGATCAACTGTCTTGATGCCCTGCTGACAAAACAAATCCCCGATATGACCATTTACCGCGCCAAGTCCGACCACATTATCTGGAAAAAGAAACTGGCCGAAATGATGGTTGGCCGGGTGCGTCTCAACCCGCAGGAACTGGCAGACCACCATCAGTGCCGGCTCGGCAAATGGTACGATACAATCAAAGATCCGAAGATCCGCGACAATCCTGCTTTTACCGCCATGGTCACCCCGCACGATGCGGTCCACAGACACGGTATCGAAGCGGCGCATCTGTACGAGGATGGCGATCTTGAGGGGGCCCTGGCGGAAATTAACCGCGTTGCCGAGTATTCGAAAGAAGTTGTCCGCCTATTGGATGACTTGATAGACGACTAAAGCAGCAATGACGAACGGCTGACGAACCGTTTTCCGATCAGGGTGAAATTCAGGCCGACCTCACCCGGGGAGGGGGCTGACCGTTTATCTCCCTGACGGTCGGGATTCCAAAACGGTCGGAGGCAGGCAATCTTTCAACTCACTTAACCGTATTGCTGACTCAAAGCCGTCCGCTATCACCTCAAAAGCAGACATAAACATCAAATGCTGAAAGAGTCCGCTTATAGCCAGAAGCGGACAATAACTTTAATACAAGCCTTAAACTGAAATGGCTCTCAGATCACGCTTGCGGCTGCCGTTTGGCCTTCGCCCGCGCCCACCATTCGAGGAAGAAGGGCCAGGCGAACGATATCACCGAGAGACACAGGAAGAATAAGCACCACGGTGAGGTATACAAAATGGAAATATCGCCCCGTGAAGACGTTAGAGCGACCCGCAGGTGTTCCTCCAACTGCGGCCCCAGCACGAGAGCCAGCAAGAGCGGCACAACGGGCATATCAAGCCATTTTGCGAAAATCGCCAGCAGGCCGAAAAACAGCATCACGTAAATATCGAAGAACGAATTGCGCAGCGCATAGGTGCCCAGGACGCACAAGGCGATGATCAGCGGCAGCAGCACAGAACGCGGGATGCTCAACAATTTGACGATTATGCGCAAGCCCAGGAAGGCAACCGTGGCGGTGGAGCATATCGCGACGAAATAAGAAAACAGCACTGAGTACGCAAAGGGTCCTTGTTCCACAAAAAGCAGCGGGCCCGGCGTCATGCCATGCACGATCAGCGCGCCGATCAGGATCGCCGTAATCGGGTCGCCCGGTATGCCCAGTGTCATCATTGGCACCAGGGCTCCGCCGGCAATAGAACTGTTTGCCGATTCCGGTGCGGCGACGCCCTCAATACACCCTTTGCCGAATTCCTTGGAATTTTTGCTGGCTTTCTTAGCGTAGTCATAGGCGATAAAGACCGCGATGGGTCCGCCGGCACCCGGCAAGATGCCGATAAAAGTGCCGATGACGGAGCCAATGGAGACCGGCAAACGGATGGTTTTGATATCCTTCCAACTGGGCAGGACCCGGCCGAACTTCTTGGCGCTTTTGCGGACTTCACCTTCCCCCAGGACCTTAACGATTTCCGGGATGGCAAACAGCCCGATCAGTGCCGGGATGAAATGGATTCCGGCCAGCATGTTGGTGTTGTCGAAGGAATAACGGGCCGTTCCCACCACAGGGTCCATGCCGACGGTGATAACCACCAACCCCAGAGCCACGGACAGCAAGCCTTTGACAATCGATTTTGCCGCGAAGGCGGAAACAACGGACATGCCGAAAAAGACAAGCCCGAACAGATCCGCCGACCTGAACTGAAGAGCGACTTTTGTCAGTTGAGGCGCGATCAATAAAAGACAGAGGAACGAGAAAATCCCACCCGTAAGGCCGGAAATAATGGAAATCCCCAAGGCTCTTCCCGCTTCGCCTTTCTGGGTCAACGGATGTCCATCGACCAAGGTTGCCGAGGCGGAAGGTGATCCCGGGATATTGATCAGGATGGCCGAGAAGCTGCCCCCTGTCATGCCGCCCGCAAAGACGCCCAGGAGAAGGGCGACAGCGGTGGTCGGGTCGAGAATAAATGTCAGCGGGAACAGAATGATGATACCCGCGCTGGTCGTCATGCCGGGCATCATCCCGCAAATCAGCCCCATAAAGGCGCCAAACAGAGTCGCCATAATGCTGGTTGGCGCGAGCGCCATGAAAAAGCCCTGGATCATGTCTACATTCATTGTCTGGTCATCCTAGGAGGCTTCCCTGCGGCAGCGGGAGCAGGAAAATATCGCGAAATAGAAAGTACAAAAAGAGGGGAACGACGATGGAGAGGCCGAGAACAATCTTTGGCCGACGCTCGCCGTTGATCCACATCAGGCCGGCAAAAAAGAACGGCGTGCACCACAAAAAGCCAAATAATTTCAGCATGCCGAAATAGAGGCCGATCAACAAAATGCCGCCTATAGGCTTCATGAGGTTGTATTCTTTATCTTTCGGCAAAAGGTCGGCAATGCCGGAAATCCCCCGGATGCCTCTCAACCCCTGAATCAAGAGGATGCCGCTAAAGAACAGCATCATGATGGTAATCAGGTACGGGAAGAATTGAGGACCCGGTGATCCATCCCCCATATCACGCTTTGGCAGGACGGTGGCAAGGTCTCCATACCAAAGGGCGAAGATCAGTATAGCGATTGCACCAATGATGTTACGCAGAGCCACGATGTATATCTCACTGTAAAGACGAAAAAAAAGGAAGAACGGGGACGCCGATCCCCTAAAGATCAAGGAATTGTCGCCCCACGTTACTTAGAGGAATATACTAGTCTTTGAATTTCTTGGACCGGTAGATTCCAGCGTCTTTCATAATGTCGGCGACGATCTTGTTGCGTTTCGCCAGCATCTTTTCGAATTCCACGGGTCCGGTTGGGTCCACGGTGAATCCTTTTGACTTGGCAAGTGCCATAAATGACTTCGACTTGGCTGCCTTCATAATGGCGTCCGCAATCTTTGCCTTGATGGCTTCAGGTGTACCCTTGGGGACGCTGACACCGCGGAAGTGATCGAAGGCGATATCATAACCCATGTCTTGCATGGTGGGGACGTCTGGAATAACGGCATTCTTTTTGCCGGTCATGTGCACAATAATATTGAACTTTTTGGCCTTCCAGAGCCGTACCGCTGCGGTCAGAACTTCCGCCATGGCATGGATTTCACCACTCAAAAGCGGCGAATTGCGTTTCAACGGAATCAGGGTCGCCTTACAGCCGGTCATGTTCTGCATGATCACGCTGATCAGATGGGTTGAGCTGCCAACGCCACTATGACCGATCCTAATTTTATA
>JADHTD010000092.1 GCA_016776525.1 Rhodospirillales bacterium | reverse complement strand
ATCTGGAAACTGAGGGAAAACAGTCCGATTAAAAACCGAAGTCCGTGTATGCTGCTCGCGATGCTCATGGCGGCGCTTCTTGTCATTACGAATTAAAGAAACGGGGGCGGAGCGACCTGTCCGCCCCCGCAGGATCTTTATCGGTTCAGATGATTACATCCAGCCCCGTTCCTTATAGTACTTGATGGCACCGGGGTGCAGAGGAATACCGGTGTTGGCCGGTTTCCAGGCATCTTCCGGTTTGAAGCGGGACCAGGCCTTGTGGGCCTTGGCCATCGCCGCCTTGTTTTCAATGATTGTCTTGGTGATGGTATAGGCGTCCTTCACCGACATTTTCTCGTTGGCGATGATCATGGTGCCCATATCGACCGACATGACCGGTTTGGTCTGTCCCTTGAACCAGACCGGCATCGGCTTCGCCGCCAGACCCTGCTTGGACAGCTTATCGAGAACCTTTTTCGGCATATCCATGAAGTGCAGGTTGCTGGTCAGCGTTGCTTCGGTTACCGCTCCGTGGCCTTTGAGCCCAACCTCGAAGTAAAGGTCGGCACGGCCGTCCCGCAACAGGGCCGGAATCTGCTTGGCGCCGACCTGGATGATCTTGCCGCCGGCCTTCTTGACCGCGTCGCGGCCGGAACCAAGGGCTTCCATCATCATATCGGCAACCACCGGGATCGAGCTTCCTTCCGGTTTCATAACCACGCGCACATTGCCGGAACCGAAGATTTTTTCCATGGTGTCGTTGCCGGTCTTCTTGATGTATTCGTCCTTGACCATGGCGTTGACCCAGACCGAATTCAATCCACCAACCAAGCCACGAATGTTGGAGTACTTAATGCCTTTGTAGACCACCGGATGGCCATTAAAGGCCCACACCGAAGTCGCCACATTGGAAAGAGCGATCTGCACCTTGCCTTTGCTGACGGAGATCGGGTTGCCCTTGCCGCCGCCGCGGGCGACGACTTCGACGTTGGATCCCGGCATGGTTTCTTTGAGCAGCTTCGAGAGGGTCGCCCCGAAGACATACCAAGCCGATCCCAGACGCATGGCACCGATCTTGATGTCTTCGGCACCGGCCACGGCCGGCATCATAATTCCGGCGGCAACCACAGCGGCCGTCATTTTCTTCAGCATCGTGATTTTCATTTTTTCCTCCTTAGTTATGGTCGTTGATTTCTCTTCCAATTCTTATTCCGCAGCCACTTCTTCTGAAGGACTACCAGACGAGATGAGGTCTGCTTGTTCAAGGGCTTCTCTGATTTCCGTCTCGGCTCCGGCAGGCAGCGGAAGCAGGGGCGGACGTACGGTTGTATCTTTAAGCTTACCTAGGGCTACCAATCCGTGTTTGAGCGCCACAGTGCCTTCCATATGCGAGCCACGATGGTAAACCGCCTTCGTCACAGGGAGCAGACGGTCATGAATAGCCTTGGCCGCGTCGTAGTCGTGCGCCTTGCCGGCCTTGATAAGCTCGACCAGTGGTTCTGGCGTAAGGCCGCCGTACCCGACAAGCAGGCCGTCTACGTCGAACATGGTGGGCAATAGCCATTCGTCGTGGCAGGAAAGAATCTGCAGGTCGGGCTGTTCTTCACGTAAAACCGGGATTTCAGTGTACCAACGCTTCATGTTTCGCACACCGTTCTTGGTGGCGACGACGCCAGGTTGAGCGGCAATTTCGAGCTGGGTTTCCAGATCGTAGGTAGCCTTCGTCACATCAGGATACTGGAACAGGATGCACTGTAGTCCGGATTCTTCATAAATGGCCCGGTAGCGTTCCTGCGGCGCGCCCTTTTGGAAGCCAAAGCGCAACCAGCCGTGGTTCGGGTAAACCAGGGCACCGATAGCCCCCGCTTCCTTAGCCCGTTTCGCTTCCAGGGCGGCTACCTTGGTGCCTTCACCCGTGATGCCGGCAATAATCGGAACTTGGTCGCCGACCGCCTCGACATAGGTTCGAATCAGGGCAAGCTTTTCTTCAGATGTGAGATAGGTTCCCTCACCCGCATGGCCCAGGATGACCATACTCTTTACGCCATCCACGGAAACCAACCACCGTGCTAAGTCGGCGTTGGTCGCATGATCGACTTCTTCATCTGGGGTAAAAACAGTTACGGGGGCTGGGTTGAGCCCGCGTAGATCCATGATGGACATAATATTCTCCTCTTAAAAAAATTTCCTAGTTCACTATCCCCCAACCGGACATGATGGGTTCTTCAGTTAACGAAAAGCCGATTCAATGGACATGGCCGCCGAACCGCTGATGCTCAGCGCCCGGCCGATTTCTTCCGCCGCCCGCAGGATCGGCTCAGCCGCTTTTTCCACAAACTGTTCGACCCGCATGTGGATCGACGGGGCGGCGACGCTGATGGCGGCCAGCGGATGGTTGTCGGCATCCATGACCGGAGCGGCAATAATACGCAGCATCGGCGCCGAGTCCTGATCCGACAGGGCGTAGCCGTACTTGCGGACAAATTCCAGACGCTGTTCAATCTCTTCCGGCGTCGTCGTTGTCAAAGGCGTCAACTTGACTCTCTCACGCATGTTAAGAATGCGCTTAACTTCGCTCGGCGGCAAGTGGGCCAGAATGCTATGGCCGATGGCCGTGTAATAGGCCGGAATGCGGGAGCCGATCTGGATATCGACACCAAGTCGCACCAGCCCGGCATGGACCCGTTCCATGTAGACCACGTCGGAACCGTCCAAGACGCATAGACTGGCGGCTTCGCTGACCTCGCCGACCAGGGACCGCAGGTACGGCCGCACCAGATCGCGCAGGTCGCGCCTTCCAATGGCATGGAATCCAAGATCGAGGACTTTCAGGGTCAGGCGATAACGTTTTTTGCCGTCGCCCCGTTCTAGGTAGCCCAACATGAGGAGCGTATTGACGATGCGGAAGACGGTGCCGGCATCGAGTGCGGCCCGATCGGCAATTTCCGTGAGGGTCATTTCCAGATTATTGGCGTCGAAAACTTCCAATATCCGGAATCCCTTGGCCAGGGACTGCACGATGTTTTTAGGATTGTAGATGTCGGCCATCAACAACGCCCCACCTGCACTCGGTATCTTCGAAATACTTCCGGACACCGATACCGCCCCCCCCCTTTGGGAAGCACGAAAGCAAAATAAACTTTCGGAATGCGAAAATTTATTTGAAACTAATTGTAAGATAGATTAGGCTATGAGTCAATAAAACGAGGTAAGCTGACGGTATTGCGTGCCGGAGCCTTCTTTGTTTTAGTGTTTCCCGGTGAGAAAGTTTTCGTAACCGGCCAACCGAGTCTGGACCCTGATCAATGGCTAAGGGCACCCTCTATCCTTCGGAATCGATATCCCTGACCGACGAGAAGAGCGGCGCCGTCATCCGCCAGGTTACCGACCACCCGTCCATACATCACCACCCGTTTTTCTTTATCCCCGCCTATGACTCGGCCCTGCAAAGGCTGTTCTTCATCAGCCACCGCACCGGCAACCCGCAGGTTTTCTGTGAAGACCGGCAGACCGGCAAGCTGGTCCAGTTGACCGATCGCGATGATCTCCACGAATGGTCGGTCTATCCGTCCCGGGACGGGCGGCATGTTTTCTACACCGCCGGCAACGGGGCCTGGCGGCTCGACCTGGAAACCCTGGCCGAGGACGAATTGGTCAATTTCGGCGATGCGCCGATGGTTGCAGAAGGCATGGTCGCCACCTCCATGGGCACGACGGCGCTTAGTTGGGACAGCAAGTGGTGGGCGGTTCCCGTCAAATGGGAGAACGGTTTCCGGTTCTACGTCATCGATACGCAAAGCGGCGATCACACCATCATTCTGGAGCGCGAGAAAATCGGCCACCCGCAGTTCCACCCGGACGACCCAAACCTCATCCACTATATCGCCGACATGATCGACCGGACCTGGGTGATCAACCGCGACGGCACGGAAAACCGCTGCATCTATTCCCGCAACGCTGAAAAGAACGAATGGATTGTCCACGAAGCCTGGCTGCCGGGCCGCCGGGAGATCACCTTCACCGATTGGCCGCACCGGATCCGCGCCATCGATATTGATAGCGGCGCCGACCGGGTCGTTACCGAATTCAACGCCTGGCATGCCATGGCCAACTGGGACGGCACAAAAATGGTCGCCGACACCAACTTTCCCGACAACGGCGTACAGATTTTCGATCCCCTGGCAGGCAACGCCGCACCCACCCCAGTTTGTTATCCGCAGGCTTCACAGGTCGGCGACCACTGGAACGGTCCGTTCCCCTATGCCAACGGACCGGTCAAGGTCTATGCGCCGCAGCACACCCATGTGCATCCGAACTTTGCCCCCGATGACAGCCGCATCGTTTATTCATCTGACGTCACGGGACATGCCCAGATTTACGAATGCCTGCTGGACGGCGCCGGAAACTGACCCGTCCGGCCCATCGGGCTCCAACGCCTGTCATCCAATATTACCTGTGCAAACCGCCCGTCAGACCTTAAGCAGGAGGCATGACGGACAAAACGCCGCGCCTTCTGGTGGTCTGTATCAACCGCCGCTTTCAGGCGGACAAACCGTCCTGCGCCGGGCGGGGCGGCGAAGGCATCGCCGACGCCCTGGAAGCGGGGATTGCCCAGCGCAACATCAACATCACCCTGAAAAGAATGATCTGCCTGGGCCGCTGTGAGGAAGGCCCCAATGCCCGGCTTGCCCCGGGCGGCGATTTTATGACCGGCCTTACCCTGGATGACGTACCGGCCCTTCTGGACGATCTGGAGAAACTCCACGGCACCCGGGACGATACGGCGGCACCGTCAATCCCGGACAGCCTGCCGGGAACCTAGTCCGTTTATAACCCAGACAAGGAAAAGGCCGGATTATTGATCAGCGGCTGCCGCGCCGGGCCAGGTAAATGCCAACCAGGATAATGGCCCCGCCCAGGGCCTGCACCGCACCCAGCGGCTCATTGAGGATCACCCAGGCAAGCACCGCGGAAATTGCCGGTTGGAACAGAAGGCTGACCGATGAGAAAGCGGCCGGCAGATGGGCTAGGGCATAGGCGATCAGGCTCTGGCCGCCGGCATGGGAGAACAGCGCCAGCCCCAGCAGGATACCCCAGCCGTAAAGGGAGCCGGGAATCAAGGCTTCGCCGGATGCCAGGGTTACCGGCAAAAGAATGACGGCGGCGGTGCCGCTGCTCCAGGCCATGATGGTGGCCGTCGAAAAATGCGCCCGCAAGCGGCCGACGGTCAGGATGTAGGCCCCGTAAAATACCGCCGTGATCATGCCCAAAGCGTCCCCCAGCAGGTTGGTCAGGCTAAGGACGAAACTGTCCCCCATCAACACACAGGCCCCGGCCAGGGCACAGACCATGCCCACGAGGAAGGTCCGGGAGAACCGCTCCCGGAACAGGACGAAAGCCCCCAAGGATACGAAGATCGGCGCGAAATTGGCCAGCAGGGTTGAATTGGCCACCGACGTATAGCGGATGGACCAGTGCCAGAAGGCCAAATCACCGGCGAAGAAAACACCGGACAGCATCAGCACCCAATAATCTTTACGGCTGGCCGGTTGCCGGGCCGTGCCTGTTTTCCCGGCCGGCATGGCGCTCCACAGCCACAGGGCCGGCCAAGCCAGGAAAACCCGGTGAAAAGCGGTCGCCGTCGGGTCCAACTCACTGAGGCGGACAAAGATTGGCGAAAAGGCAATCGCGAAGGCCCCGCACATGAGGGCGACAAAGGCCACGCGCACGGCCCGCCCGTCTTCTATTGCGGGCACCGGCCGTCCAGAGCTGGTCTGTGTCTGATTATCTCGCATAACAGGCTCCTTAAGCGGTCCAAGTTAGATAGGAACCATTTGACCTGACCCGCTCTAGCGCTTTTTTCGGACCGGAGCCAGCTTCAAATTGTCCTGCAACAATCATTATTTGGGGCCTTATCAAGGCTGGAATTGTCGCTATACTTCCCCCTATGTCAGAAGCCGCCATTCCCATCGGCCCCGCCGCCGCTTCGTTGATCGGGGCCAACGACCCGCCGCCCTACGAGGTGATCAATGAGGACGGATCGGCGCCGCTGTTGCTGATTTGCGACCATGCCAGCCGGGCGGTGCCCAAGGTTCTCGGCAGCCTGGGACTGACTGCGGACGCTTTCGACAAACACATCGCCTATGACATCGGCGCCGCCGACGTTACCCGCCTGCTGGCGGAAAAACTCGACGCCTGCGCCATCCTCAGCGGGTATTCCCGGCTGCTGATCGACATCAACCGCCAGACCGGCGACCCGCAGTCCATTCCCGAGGCCAGCGACGGCATCACCATTGCCGGCAACCAGAACCTCAGCGAAGCCGATCTGGTGGCCCGCGCCGAAACCTTCCACGAGCCCTATCACCATGCCATCACCAATGCCTTGGCGCATCTGTGGCGGCGGGGGCCGGCTCCGGCCCTGTTCTCCATACACAGTTTTACGCCCAGCTTCGGCGGCGAAGACCGGCTCTGGGATATCGGTGTGCTGTGGAACCGGGATCCGCGCATGGCCGTTCCCCTGATCGAAAAACTCCGCGCCCATCCGGACCTGCACGTCGGCGACAATGAACCCTATTCGGGCCGGGAAATCGCCTATTCCATCGACCTGCATGCCGGTGCCGGCGGCCTGCCCAACTGTGCCGTTGAAATCCGCCAGGACCATGTGGAAACCCCGGCGGAAACCGAACGCTGGGCCGATCTTCTGGCCGAAGCCCTGGGCGAGATCATGGCCATGGATTCCCTGCACCGGGTTGAACATTTTTAAAGGGTTCGCAGATGTCATTCCCAAACCCCAGCCTGACCATCGGCGTCGAAGAGGAATATCTGCTGGTTGAACGCGAGACGCGCCAATTGTGTGCCGATCCGCCGCCGGACATGCTCAAAGAATGCGAAACGCGGATCAAGGGCCTGATCAAACCGGAATTCCTGAAATCACAGATCGAAGTCGCCACCAGCGTCTGTAAAACCGTTCAGGAAGCCCGTGACGAATTGGCCTGGCTGCGCCGGACCGTTGCCGAAATCGCCGATCAGTATAGCCTGGCGCCGATTGCCGCCTCCACCCATCCTTTTTCCGAATGGCAGGAACAGGTCCACACCGACAAGGAACGCTACAACATTCTGGCCGAAGACATGCAGGCCCTGGCCCGCCGCCTGCTGATTTGCGGCATGCATGTCCATGTCGGTATCGAAGACAACGAATTGCGGATCGACCTCTTGAACCAGGCCGGATATTTCCTGCCGCATCTGCTGGCGCTCAGCACGTCGTCTCCCTTCTGGCGGGGTGAAAACACGGGGCTTAAGTCCTACCGGTTGAGTATTTTCGACGAACTGCCGAGATCAGGCCTGCCGCAATATTTCGATTCCTTCACCGAATACCAACGCCACGTGAACGTCCTGGTCAAAGCGGGCGTCATCAAGGATGCCAGCATGTTGTGGTGGGACATCCGGCCCAGCGCCAATTTCCCGACCCTGGAAATGCGCATTACCGATGTCTGTCCGTTGCTGGAAGATACCGTCGCCATTGCCGCCCTGTTTGCCTGTATCGTCCGCATGCTCTATCGCCTTCGCAGCGACAACCAGCGCTGGCGGCAATACGCTTCCATGCTGATCCAGGAAAACCGGTGGCGGGCGCAACGATACGGCTTGGACGAAGGCCTTATCGATTTCGGCAAGGGTGAAATGGTGTCCTGTTCCGAACTGGTCGATGAACTTCTTGAATTGATCGGCGAAGACGCCGATGCCCTGGGATGCACCCGGGAAGTGGCCCATGTCCGCACCATCACGGACCGCGGCACCAGCGCCCACCGGCAGCTTGCCGTCTGGGAAGCGGCCCTCAAGAACGGTGCCGCTGACCAGGAGGCCCTGCTGGCCGTTGTCGATCAATTGATCGAGGAAACGGTCCGGGATATCTAGACACTCCCTCATCCTGCAAAAGTTATCCCCAAAATCCACAGGTGGTGGTGCTTGCCGAAGGGTCTAGGGGGCGGCTATGGTCCGCCTCCGGGCCGGGTCCAGACCGACAGGCGGGTCCTTTTATAAAAACCAAGAGAGGATATGTGATTATGGCGGAAGTTGGCGGAGTCGCCGGAGAGCGGTTGCGGTCGTTTGTCGAACGCGTCGAACGGCTGGAAGAAGAGAAAGCGGCCCTCGCCGCCGACATCAAAGAAGTCTATTCGGAAGCCAAGGGCTCCGGTTTTGACATCAAAGTTCTGCGTCAGATCATCCGCCTCAGAAAGATGGACCAATCGGACCGGCGCGAGCAGGAAGAACTGCTTGATATCTACATGCGGGCCTTGGAGATGTAAGACGCCTACCCTTTATCGGGTTTGCTTTATTTAAGGACGAAAGTCTCTTCCACATAGTCCATCAGAATCTGCAGGCTTTCGTCTACAGTCAGGTCGCCGCTATCGACCGTCAGGTCCGGGTTTGACGGCGCTTCGTAAGGGGCGCTGATGCCCGTAAAGTCCGGGATTTCTCCCTTTCTTGCCTTTTCATAGAGCCCTTTCGGGTCGCGCCGTTCACAGACTTCCAGGTCGGCGTCGATGAAAATTTCCCGGAAACCTTCCGGATAGGCCTGGCGGGCCTGCTCCCGGTCGCTTTGGTAAGGGGAAATAAAGGCGGTGATGACGATGGCCCCGGCATCGGCGAACAGGGCCGCCACTTCCCCGATGCGGCGGATGTTTTCCGTGCGGTCGGAGTGCGAGAACCCCAGGTCCGAGCTCAGGCCGTGCCGGACATTGTCGCCATCCAGGACGTAAACATTAAAGCCTTTGTTGAACAAGCGGTTTTCCAATTCCAGGGCCAGTGTGGTCTTGCCGGCGCCGGACAATCCGGTAAACCACAGGACGGCGCCGCGATGACCGTTGGCCTGCCATCGGGCCTGGATGTCGATGCGGTGGGCGACTTCCGTAATGTTGGTGGATTTAACGGCCATCGAGGGATCCGGATCCGATCTAGATCTTCGACAGATCGGCCAGGAATTTGGCGTAAATCTTGTTGAGCGACGCATTCAGCGCGTCAACCGTGGCACGGACCGTACTGTCGGCGGCTTGCACCTCGTCCCGGTAGGTGCGCAACAAAAGAAGCTTTTCCCCTTTAATGCGCCTGACGGCCAGTTCCAGTTCGATAACGGAACGGGTCGGCGGGCCGTCGACCCGTTCCAGCCGCCGGATTTTACCGGAAATAACGTAGTTCGC
>JADHTD010000091.1 GCA_016776525.1 Rhodospirillales bacterium | reverse complement strand
CAACGAATTGAAGATCGAACTCAAATACCACGAGGGCGATCCGGTGATCCGCGAGATCAACCGTATTTCGAAACCGGGCCGCCGCATCTATTCGAAGATCAGGGATTTAACCCGGGTTTACAACGGCCTTGGCATTTCGATTCTGTCGACGCCGCGTGGCGTCATGTCGGATGCTGAAGCACGTGCCGCCAACGTCGGCGGCGAAGTGCTGTGCAAAGTATTTTAGGCCCCTTGGAGTAGGACGAAAATTATGTCGCGCGTTGGCCAAGTCCCAGTTTCGCTTCCCGACGGTGTTAGTGTCGAGGTTGCGGGCCAGATTGTAACCGCCAAGGGCAAGCTCGGCGAACTGTCGAGAACCTTGATGGACGATGTTGAAATCAAGATGGAAGACAAGAGTGTTGTCGTCGCACCGCGTGGCGGTTCCATCCGCGCCCGCAAGATGTGGGGTACGGCCCGCAGCGTCATCAACAATATGATTGTCGGCGTCAGTGAGGGCTTTGTCCGCAAGCTGGAAATCAACGGTGTTGGTTACCGGGCCCAGGTACAGGGTAAAGACTTGGTGCTGCAACTCGGTTTCAGCCACGAAGTCCGCTATCCGATTCCCGAAGGTATAACCATTAAGTGCCCGGATCAGACCCATATCGAGGTCGAAGGAATCGACAAGCAGAAAGTCGGGCAGGTTGCTTCGGAAATCCGTTCATACCGACCGCCCGAACCCTACAAGGGCAAAGGCGTCAAATTCGCGGATGAATACATTCTGCGCAAAGAAGGTAAGAAGAAATAAGCCATGGCTAATTCAAAGGACTTATACACCCGCCGCAAACAGCGTACGCGCCGGCAGCTTCTTAATAAAAGCAGCAACCGGCCGCGCCTGTCTGTTTTTCGGTCTGGCAATCATATTTATGCTCAGGTCATTGATGATGCCCAGGGAAAAACCCTGGCCACCGCCTCGACATTGGATAAAGACCTCAAAGGTAAGTTGAAGACGGGTGCCGATTCCGGTGCTGCCGGTGAGGTGGGTAAACTGGTTGCCGAGCGGGCATTGGCCGCCGGCATTAAAGAAGTAGTTTTCGACCGCAGCGGTTATCGCTACCACGGCAGGGTTAAGGCCCTGGCAGATGGTGCCCGCGAAGTCGGCCTGTCTTTCTAAGGAGCACGATTTTATGGCACAAACACCGACAAAAGCGCAGTCAGGCGGCGGCCGCGGCCGCGGCCGGGGCCGGGGCTCCGATCGCGACCGAGGGGGCCAAAACGAAGAATCGGAACTGATTGACCGGCTCGTTCACATTAACCGTGTTGCGAAAGTGGTCAAAGGCGGACGCCGGTTCTCTTTTGCGGCGCTGGTTGTCGTCGGCGACGGCCGAGGTCATGTTGGTTTCGGTACGGGCAAGGCCCGTGAAGTTCCCGAAGCCATCCGCAAGGCGACCGATCAGGCCAAACGTTCCATGATCCGCGTGCCTCTGCGTGAAGGCCGCACCCTGCATCACGACGTGCGGGGCCGTTACGGCGCCGGCAAGGTGGTTCTGCGTTCGGCACCTCCGGGTACCGGCGTTATCGCCGGTGGTCCGATGCGTGCCGTTTTTGAAAGCATGGGTGTGCATGATGTGGTCGCCAAATCGATCGGCACCTCCAACCCGCACAACATGCTGAAGGCGACTTTTGACGCCCTCGGCAATTGCAATTCGCCGAAAGGCGTTGCCGCCCGCCGCAGCAAAAAAGTCAGCGATATCGTTGCCCGGCGCGGCGATACCGGCGCTGGCGCCGGCGCCGGCGCCAAGGAGTAAATGCCATGGCCGATAAGAAGATAGCCACCGTCAAGGTAACCCAGACCGGCAGCCCCATCGGCCGCCGTGGTGACCAGCGGGCGACCCTGATCGGTCTTGGCCTGAATAAGATGCACAAAACCCGTGAATTGGAGGATACCCCTTCGGTGCGCGGCATGATCAACAAGGTCCATCACCTGATCAAGGTCGAGGAAGCCGGCTAAGGCGACATACCCGAGCTGCCAGCGGCCCGGGATTAGCGTAAGGAATGAACGAAAAATGAAACTCAACGAGCTTCGTGATAACACCGGCGCCCGTAAGAACCGCAAGCGGGTCGGCCGTGGAATCGGGTCCGGTACCGGCAAGACCGGCGGACGCGGCCATAAGGGTCAGAAATCTCGTAGCGGCGTCTCCCTGCTGGGCTTTGAAGGCGGCCAGATGCCCCTTTACCGGCGGCTGCCGAAACGGGGTTTCAAAAACCCCTTCACCAAGTCCTATAACGAGATCAACATCGGCAACCTGCAGCAGGCTATCGATGCGGGCCGCCTGGACGCCAAAAAGCCGGTCAACGAAGACGTTCTGCGGGAATGCGGTTTCTTCAAGGCCCGCCGGGATGGCGTCAGGCTGCTGGGCAAGGGCGAATTGAAGGCCAAACTGACCATCGAAGTCACCGGTGCCTCCAAGGCCGCCGCCGCCGCCATTGAAAAGGCCGGCGGCAAACTGACGCTGACAGCTGTCGTCGTCGAGAAGCCAGAGCCGAAGAAGAAAAAGACCAAGAAAAAAGCCAAGACTGCAGAACAAGACGAGCCTGCAGAAAAAGCCGAGGCCCCGGAACAAGCCGAGGCCCCGGAACAAGCCGATACTGGCGGTAACGAAGATTCTTAAATAAGAAGGCGGAGTAACCGAACACATGGCATCCGCTGCCGAACAACTCGCTGCCAACATGAATTTCGGGGCCTTTGCCAAGGCCACCGAACTGAAAAAGCGCATCTGGTTTACCCTGGGCGCGCTGATCGTCTATCGGCTGGGGACCTATATCCCGCTGCCGGGGATCGATTCCATCGTGTTGAAGGATATTTTCGAACGCAATGCCGGGGGTATTCTCGGCATGTTCGATATGTTTGCCGGTGGCGCGTTGTCGCGGATGACCATCTTTGCCTTGAACATCATGCCGTACATTTCGGCGTCGATTATCATGCAGCTGCTGACGGCGGTTTCACCGCAGCTGGAAGCCTTGAAAAAGGAAGGCGAAGCGGGCCGCAAGAAGATCAACCAATACACCCGTTACGGAACGGTCCTGATTACGGCTCTCCAGGCCTATGGCATTTCCGTCGGCCTCGAAGGCATGACCTCGTCGGCCGGTTCGGCGGTCATCGATCCCGGTGCGTTCTTCCGCTTTACAACGGTGACCACCCTGGTCGGCGGCACCATGTTCCTGATGTGGCTGGGTGAACAGGTGACGGCGCGCGGCGTTGGCAACGGTATTTCCCTGATCATCTTTGCCGGCATCGTCGCCAATCTGCCGAGCGCCCTGGCCGGAACCCTCGAACTGGGCCGCACCGGCGCCCTGTCGACGCTGTTGATTATTGTCCTTCTGATGATGGCCGTCGGTGTCATTTTCTTCATTATCTTTATCGAACGCGCCCAGCGCCGCATCATCGTCCAGTACCCGAAACGTCAACAGGGTAACAAGATGACCGGTGGTGAAAGTTCCCACCTGCCGTTGAAATTGAACACATCGGGCGTCATTCCGCCGATCTTTGCCAGTTCCATCCTGTTGATGCCGATCACGGTGATGAATTTCTCGGCCGGGCAGGGGCCGGAATGGATGACCACGGTTGCCGCCTATCTGGGCCGGGGCCAGCCTCTTTACCTGGCGATCTACATCGGTTTGATCGTTTTCTTCGCCTTTTTCTACACGGCCGTGGTTTTCAATCCGACGGAAACCGCCGACAACCTGAAGAAATACGGCGGTTTTGTTCCCGGTATACGCCCGGGTAAGAATACGGCTGAATACCTGGATCGTGTGCTGACCCGCCTGACCGTTGTCGGCGCCGCCTATCTTGCTGCCGTTTGCCTGTTGCCGGAGCTCCTTATTTCCCGTTTCTCGGTGCCGTTTTACTTCGGCGGCACAAGTCTGCTGATCGTCGTTACGGTCACTATGGATACGGTGGCGCAGGTGCAATCCCACCTGATCGCTCATCAATACGAAGGCCTCATTAAAAAAACAAAACTAAGAGGACGCCGCTGATGAAACTGATTTTACTCGGCCCGCCGGGCGCCGGTAAGGGCACCCAGGCTAAACGCATAGAAGAAGCTTTGAACATCGTCCAGTTGTCGACCGGTGACATGTTGCGCGATGAAGTCGCTTCCGGCAGCGAAACCGGCAAAAAAGCCAAGGATCTGATGGAATCGGGGAATTTGGTTCCCGATGACATGATTATCGGCATGATTTCCAGCCGAATCGACCGGGATGACTGTAAAAACGGCTTTATTCTGGACGGTTTTCCGCGCACCGGCCCGCAGGCCAAAGCGCTTGATGAATTATTTGCCGAAAAAGGCATGACTTTGAGATATGTGATTGAGATCGTTGCCGATGACGAGGCCATGGTCGAACGCATTACCGGGCGCTATACTTGTGATGAGTGTGGTTCCGGTTATCACGATAAATTTCAACAGCCGAAAGTGGACGGTGTCTGCGATAAATGCGGTTCGACGGCGTTTTCCCGCCGCGCCGATGACAACGCTGAGACCGTCCGTGCCCGGCTAAAAGCCTACCATGAACAGACCGAGCCCATCTCTTCGTATTACAGCGAAAAGGGCATTTTGCGGAAAGTTGACGGTATGGCCGGAATTAATGACGTAACGGCGGAGATCAATGACATTGTCAGATCGTGACTGCCGTGTTGACTTGGTCGCTTTTGGCCCTATAATCGCGCCTCTTTGGGTTCCAGGGGGGAACGATTTTCGTTTAAATCCAATGGTTAAGGAGAACCAGCCTTGGCTCGTATAGCTGGCGTAAACATCCCTACTGGGAAACGGGTCGAAATCGCTTTGACCTATATTCATGGAATTGGCCGCACCAAGGCCAAGGAAATCTGTGAAAAAGTTGGAATCACCTTCGAACGTCGGGTGAACGACTTGAATGATGATGAGGTTATCCGTATTCGCGAAGCCATCGATAGCGATTATCAGGTGGAAGGCGACCTACGGCGGGAAACGTCCATGAACATCAAGCGTTTGATGGATCTGGGCTGTTACCGTGGCTTGCGGCACCGACGCGGTCTGCCTGTCCGTGGACAACGCACACATACCAATGCCCGGACCCGTAAGGGACCGGCGAAAGCAATTGCCGGTAAGAAGAAGGCAGTTAAGTAGAGTATATAAGGATTTAAGATGGCAAAGCCGAGTACGCAGCGCCCGCGCCGCCGCGAAAGAAAGAATATTGCATCGGGCATAGCCCATGTGAATGCAACGTTCAATAACACCATGATTACCATCGCCGATGTCCAGGGCAATACCATTGCTTGGTCGTCTGCTGGTCAGCAGGGATTCCGGGGATCGCGTAAATCCACTCCTTATGCTGCCCAGGTGGCCGCCGAAGATGCCGGTAAGAAAGCCATGGAACATGGCATGAAGACCCTTGAGGTTGAAGTCAAAGGGCCGGGTTCCGGACGGGAATCGGCTCTGCGAGCACTTCAAACGGTTGGTTTTACTATCACCGCTATCCGTGACGTCACGCCCATTCCGCACAATGGCTGCCGTCCGCGAAAACGCCGCAGAGTGTAAGCGGTAATTTTAAGGGGGATGCAAAGCTCCCTGTTATTCCGGTTCTGATTGAACCGGGTTTTGAAGATTGGGCCCGTAAGGGTAGGTCGTTAACGCGCCGTACGAGAGGTCACTTCCGTGATTCAAAAGAATTGGCAGGAACTTATTAAACCGACGAAACTGGACGTGGTGCCTGGAGCTGACGCCGAGCGCTCCGCCACCGTCGTCGCCGAACCGCTGGAGCGGGGCTTCGGTCTGACGCTGGGCAATGCCCTGCGCCGGATTTTGCTGTCCTCCCTGCAGGGGGCGGCGGTAACGTCCGTGCAGATCGATGGTGTTCTGCACGAGTTTTCGTCCATTCCGGGGGTCCGCGAGGACGTTACGGATATTGTGCTTAACATTAAATCGATGGGCCTTAGCATGCACGCCGAAGGCCCCAAGAAGATGACGCTGAGTGCCTCTGGCCCCGGCGAAGTCAAAGCCAGCGCCATCGAAACCGGTCCTGACATCGAGATTATGGACCCGGACCTGGTGATCTGCACCTTGGACGATGGGGCCAAGCTGCATATGGAACTGACGGTCGAAAATGGCCGCGGTTACGTTGCCGCTTCGCGCAACCGCTCTGAGGACTCGCCGATCGGCCTGATCCCGGTTGATGCCGTTTTCTCGCCGATCCGCAAAGTCAGCTACAAGGTGGACAACACCCGTGTCGGTCAGGTTACCGACCATGACAAGTTGTCTTTGGACCTGACTACAAACGGGTCGGTGACGCCGGAAGATGCCGTGGCCCTGGCTGCCCGCATTTTGCAGGACCAGTTGCAGTTGTTCATCAATTTCGAAGAACCGAAGGCGGTAACCGCTGCCGAAGAACGCGAAGAATTGCCGTTCAACAAAAACCTTCTGCGCAAGGTGGATGAATTGGAACTTTCCGTTCGTTCCGCCAATTGCCTGAAAAACGACAACATCATCTATATCGGCGACTTGGTCATGAAGACCGAAGCCGACATGTTGAGGACACCTAATTTTGGCCGTAAATCCTTGAACGAGATCAAGGAAGTGCTGGTTCAGATGGGGTTATCCCTTGGTATGGAAATTCCCGATTGGCCGCCCGAAAATATTGAGGATTTGGCCAAGAAGCTTGAAGACCCGTTCTAGGAGCCTTTGATATGCGCCACCGTATGAGCGGCAGGAAACTGAACCGCACCAGCAGCCACCGCAAAGCCATGTTCGCCAACATGACAGCGGCGCTGCTGCTTCATGAGCAGATTACGACCACCCTGCCGAAAGCCAAGGAACTGCGCAAGCAGGCCGACAAGATGATCACGCTCGGCAAG
Source organism: Rhodospirillales bacterium (assembly GCA_016776525.1). Classification (GTDB taxonomy): domain Bacteria; phylum Pseudomonadota; class Alphaproteobacteria; order Rhodospirillales; family JADHTD01; genus JADHTD01. The sequence continues at coordinate 2,345 of JADHTD010000091.1, read as the reverse complement.
CGGGGCAGCCTGCATGCCCGCCGGCAAGCCTTTGCCATGCTGCGTGACAACGAATTGGTTGCCAAGCTGTTTGGGCCGCTGGCCGAACGCTACAAGGACCGTAACGGCGGTTACTCGCGCGTCCTGAAAGCCGGTCACCGGTATGGCGACAGCGCGGCGATGGCGGTTATCGAACTGGTCGACCGCGATCCTGAAGCCAAAGGCGCCGCCGACAAGGCCCGCTTCGAAGAGGAAATGGCCGAAATGGCAGAGACCGACGCCGGTTAAGTCACCTGTTCGAGGCTTCATAATGGGTAAAAGCAATAATGAGAGGCAGCCTTAACAGGCTGCCTCTTTCAATTTGAGGGTGTAGACTGGAGATATGAAAAAGCGATCGGTCAGGTACCTTTTGGCGGTCTGTATCGTTGCCGCCGTGTTTTTCGCCGATGCGTTGCCGGCGACGGCGCAAAAACGCCTGCCCGACAACCGGGCCCAGGTGGAATTATCCTACGCCCCGCTGGTCCGCAAGGCGGCGCCGGCGGTGGTTAATATCTATACCCGCAAGGTGGTCCGCACCCGCCAAGTGTCGCCGCTCTTTAACGATCCCTTTTTCCGCCGCTTCTTCGGCGATGATTTCGGCTTCGGGTTGACCCCGCAACGCAAGCGTATCCAAAATTCCCTGGGCTCCGGCGTCATAGTCGGCGCTGATGGCGTGGTTGTCACCAACCACCATGTCATCGAAGGGGCCGACGAGATCACCGTGGTGCTCAGCGACCGGCGGGAATTCGATGCCGACATCGTCGGCGCCGACGAACGCACTGATCTGGCCGTGCTCAGGATCAATACCAACGGCAAGCCTTTGCCGCATCTGGAACTGATGGATTCCGACCTTTTGGAAGTCGGCGACATCGTATTGGCCATCGGTAACCCTTTCGGTGTCGGCCAGACAGTGACCAGCGGTATCGTTTCGGCCCTGGCCCGCACCCAGGTGGGCATTGCCGATCTCAACTTCTTCATCCAGACCGACGCCGCCATCAACCCGGGTAATTCGGGCGGCGCCCTGGTCGGCATGAACGGCAAACTGGCCGGGGTCAACACGGCTATCTTTTCAAAGAGCGGCGGTTCCCAGGGCATCGGTTTTGCGGTCCCCGCCAACATGGTGCGCACCGTCATCGATGGCCTGCTGTCGGGTGGCGGCAACCTGGTGCGGCCCTGGTTTGGGGCTTCCGGCCAGGAAGTGAATGCCGATATCGCCGCTTCCCTGGGCCTGGACCGTCCGGGCGGGGTGCTGGTCAATAAGGTTTACGCCAAGGGTCCGGCGATGAAGTCCGGTCTCAAGCCGGGCGATGTGATCCTGTCGATCAATGACATTCCGGTCTCCGACCCGAATGCCCTAAAGTACCGTATTGCAACGCTCAGCATCGGCAAGAAGGCTTATCTCAGCGTGTTGCGCAAAGGCCGTACGCGGCGTCTTGCCCTGCCGCTGTCGGCGCCCCCGGAAGACCCGCCCCGCGAGATTACCGAACTGAGCGGCAAACACCCGTTGTCCGGCGCCACCGTCGTCAACATGTCACCGGCGCTGAGCGTCGAGTTGGGGCTCAAAGGTTTTATTCCCGGTGTTTTTATTATGGAGGTCCGGCGTGGCTCACCGGCGTCCCGCTTCCGTTTCCGGCCCGGCGACAAGGTGCTGGAAATCAATGGCCGCGAGATCGGGACGGTCAAGGATCTGAAACGCCGTCTTTCGCGCAAACGCGATAAATGGGACGTCACCATCAACCGCGGCGGCGAGGTATTGTCCCTCAACGTCGGGCGCTAGCAAATCCCGAGCAGACCAAAGGTCTGCGACGACGATTTGAGATCATTAAAGAGATTATCTCCTTACCAGAAATAAAACAGGTTGGTCAGGTAATGAGCCAGCATGGCCGGGGCCACAGAGCCGCTCCAGTAGATCGACAACATGAAAAATATGCCGATCAGAAAAGTTTCCAAACCAGCACCAACGCCATTGGTCCAGTGGATGGTGGAGAACAGGAAAGAGGAGATGAGGACGATCCAGAAGCGGCTGGCGGTAAAACGCTCAATGAATTTGGGCAGGACCACCCGGAAAATCGTTTCCTCACTAACGGCGACCAGAACAAGCCCGACCGTCAGGTCGAAACCGTGCAGGAAACCAGGAGTTGGTTTCGGATAAATGAAGGGGGGCTTGGGGAATAACTCGTAAGCAATGGGACCGATGAGGACATAATGGAGAAATAAATCAATGGCCGGAATACCGATTGCAATGATTACAAGTCTTCCAACAGATACGTTGAGACGGAACAGGGTAGCGACTTGCCTACGGAAGGAGGGAAAGCCAAAGACGATTA
>JADHTD010000090.1 GCA_016776525.1 Rhodospirillales bacterium | reverse complement strand
AAAAATGGTGGGCCCGGCAGGACTCGAACCTGCAACCAGACCGTTATGAGCGGCCGGCTCTAACCAGTTGAGCTACGGGCCCTTGTGGGGCGTAATAACGGCCTCAAACTAACGCCTTCCGGGTTCGGGTCAAGCGGCAATTGATCAGGGTTGTTTGGCGATGCCCCAGGCCTCCAGAAAGCCCAGACCTTCCGAAGTTCCGGCCTTGGCGAAGTATTCGCCCGACACCCAGCCGTCATAACCGGCGGCATCCAAGACCTCGAAGAAATAGCGGTGGTCGACCTCGCCGCAATCAGGCTCGTTTCGGCCCGGCGGGTTGCCGACCTGGATATGGGCGATGACGTCGCGGTGCGCCTGATAAAGATTGCTCAGGTCGCCTTCCATGCGCTGGGTGTGATAGGTGTCGAACAAAATCCGCACATGCGGGGAGGCGAGCGCATCGACAATGCGCCGGGCCTGGCCCACCTGGTCGATGATGTAGCCGGGGAAATCCTTTGAGCAATGGGCCTCGATGAGCAACGTCAGCCCGGCTTTTTCCAGGTCCGGCAAAATGGATTGCAGGTTGCCGATAAGAACCGCTTCACAGTCTTCCCGGGCGACCCCTTCCGGCCGCAAGCCGAACAGCGGACAAAGGGCCATGCCGGCGCCCAGTTGGGCCGCCCAGTCCAGGCCCTGGGCAGCGAGTTCCCTGAACTCGGCCTGATGGCCGGGAAGCGCCGACAAACCCCGTTTCTCACCGGGTATCACCTCGCCCGGCGGAAAATTAAAGGACAACAGCGTCAATCCGGCGTCATCCAGGGCGCGTTTGACCTCGGCCACGTCCAGATCGCCCAGGTAACACAGTTCGGTAAAGCGGAAGCCGTCCCTGCGGGCCGCCTGGAAGCGGTCCATCAGGTCATGTTCCCGGTACATGAAAAAAAGATTGGGGGCGAATTTAACCATGGCCAAAGTTTAACCCAAGGTCCGCCCAAAAGAAAACGGCGCCCGTTGGCCGGACGCCGTTCTCAAGAAGAGAAGAACCCCCGAGGGGTTAGTAATCCAGGAAACTGCGCAGCTTGCGCGACCGGCTCGGGTGCTTGAGCTTGCGCAGCGCCTTGGCTTCGATCTGCCGGATGCGTTCACGAGTGACCGAGAACTGCTGGCCGACTTCTTCCAGGGTATGGTCGGTGTTCATGCCGATGCCGAAGCGCATCCTGAGAACCCGTTCCTCGCGGGCGGTAAGCGACGCCAGCACCCGCGTCGTGGTTTCCCGCAGGTTGCCCTGGATGGCCGCATCCAGCGGCTGCACGGCGTTCTTGTCCTCGATGAAATCGCCCAGGTGGGAATCCTCTTCGTCGCCGATGGGGGTTTCCAGGCTGATCGGTTCCTTGGCGATTTTCAGCACCTTGCGGACTTTTTCCAACGGCATGGAAAGCTTGATGGACAGTTCTTCCGGCGTCGGTTCGCGGCCGATCTCGTGCAGCATCTGGCGAGAGGTACGGACCAGCTTGTTGATGGTCTCTATCATATGCACCGGAATACGGATGGTCCGGGCCTGATCGGCGATGGAGCGCGTAATCGCCTGCCTGATCCACCAGGTAGCATAGGTCGAGAACTTGTAACCGCGGCGGTATTCGAACTTATCGACCGCCTTCATCAGGCCGATGTTGCCTTCCTGGATAAGGTCCAGGAACTGCAGGCCGCGGTTAGTGTATTTCTTGGCAATGGAAATGACCAGACGCAGGTTGGCTTCGATCATTTCCTTCTTGGCCTTGCTGGCTTCCCGTTCGCCCTTCTGGACGGTGCCGACGATGCGGCGGAATTCGATGACCGGCAGCCCGGCTTCGTGGGAAATTTCACCGATGGCTTCACGGATGGTTTTGATATCGTTGCGGTGCTTTTCGGTGAACCGGCTCCAGCCCTTGCCCTTCAGGCGGCTGACCCGGCGCAGCCAGCCCGGGTCCAGTTCGTTGCCGAAGTATTGTTCGAGGAAATCTTCCCGCTTCACTTTGCACGACGTCGCCATGCGCAGCAGCTTGCCTTCCATGCCGACCAAGACCCGGTTGAGGTCGTAGAGCTGTTCGACGAGCTGTTCGATGCGGGCGTTGTTGAGATGCACATTATCCATCAATTCGACCAGCTCGTGGCGCAGCTTGCCGTAGCGCTTTTCCTGGGCCGGGCTGATGGCGTCACCCTTTTGCAGGCCATCCAGGCGTTTGAGCTGCAAGCGGTGGAGTTTTTTATAGGTGGAGTTAATCTGCTCGAAGGTTTCAACCACTTCCGGAGTCAACTTAGCTTCCATGGCGGCCAGCGACAGATTGGCCTCTTCGGCATCATCATCATCGTCTTCGGCGCCTTCGGTTTTTTCGCCCTCCTCGCCGCCTTCACCGTCGGCTTTTTTCTCTTCTTCGGCGGGCTCGGCTTTCTTTTCTTCTTTTTCTTCGGCCTTATCTTCTTCTTCCGGCTTTGCCTTGGCTTCGGCGCCTTCTTCTACTTCCTCTTCGTCTTCATCGACATCCTCGCCCAGCTGGGCCGCGTTGGGACCGCCGCCGTAGGTGGTTTCCAAGTCAATGATGTCCCGCAACAGCATCTTTTCTTCGATCAGGGCGTCATGCCAATGAACAATGGCGCGGATGGTCAGGGGGCTTTCGCAAATACCGCCGATCATCATTTCACGGCCGGCTTCAATCCGTTTGGCAATAGCGATCTCGCCTTCGCGGGACAACAGTTCGACGCTGCCCATTTCGCGCAGGTACATGCGCACCGGGTCGTCGGTACGGCCGATCTCGTTGCCGTCGACATTGCCGGCGACGGCAACGGTCTGTTCGGTTTCGGTGGTTTCGCCAGCGGACTGGTCTTCGGCCTCTTCATTTTCGATGACGTTGATGCCCATTTCCGACAGCATCGCCATGGTGTCTTCGATTTGCTCGGACGAAACCTGGTCCGACGGCAGGGCAGCGTTTAATTCGTCATAGGTGATGTGGCCGCGCTCTTTGCCGAGGGCAATCATCTTTTTGACGGAAGCGCCCAGGGAATCGAGTAACGGGCTGTCGCCGGATTCCGCTTGACCGCTTCTGTTTTCTGCTGCGTTGGTTGCTGCTTTAGCCATTCAATTCTTACTCCGAAAGTCAGGGTGTCCGCTGAGCGGAGAAACCTAACGCCTACCGATTCAACTCAAAAAAAACCGTTTCCGGCTGTCCCATCGGGATCGCCGTTCGGTCCAGTAAAATCGGTTGGAAATGGTACCCTGAAGGTGTGCGCCCCAAGACCATAAAAATAAACAAAACCATACACGCCTGAAATGGCGTCGACCCGTCGACAATTCAAGCCCCCATCGCCGACATGGTCTTTAATGGGTCGGGGCATGCTTTGTCAAGCGAAACACCCTCCAACGTGGGCAAAAAACCCTGGATACTCAAGGCCTTCACACCCCTTTCCAAACGATTCCGGTATTCAAAAAACGGGCCAGCTGCCCCCAAAACCTGAAATTAAATTTATAAAGTCGCTTAATCCTCGTCCGCCTGCTCCAGTTCAGCCCGTTTTATGGCCATGATCCGTTGCAGGGATTCCTCGGAATAATCGTCCGTATCGACCTGGCGTTCGACCTCCGCCTGCACCGCCGCCCGTTGGATTTGCGCGTAGCTCTGGTCCCAGGTCGCCTGCACGTCGTCGTTGACGGCTTCCGGCCGGATCTGGCGGTTGCTGCGCAACAGGGCGTCCTGGAACAGGGCTTCGACGCTTTCGGCCAGTCCCCGCCGCCCCAGTTCCGCCAGCAGGGCCTGGGAATCGAAACCGGAATCGCCGGACAGCATTTCGATCAGGGCCTGGCGCAAACGGTCGAGGGACGGGTCCTCGAAACCGACGGAACCGAACTGTTCCTCCACGTCATGGAAAATATCGGGGTGGTTGATGATGATGCCGACCAGGGTGCGCTGGGCATCGCGCAGGGGATCGACCTTGGTGGCGGGGGCGGCCTGGGCCCCTATATGGGCCGGCGAGCCTCGGTCGATGCCGGATTGGCGCGACCGGCCGGGGCTGCTTTTCCACAGGCGGTCCCGGAAACTTTTGGAAAAGTGCGCGCGCACGGTCGGATCGCCAATGCGGCGCACATGGTCGTCGAGGCGTTTTTGCAGGGCGGCGCGGGCTTCCGGAATGCTCAGCGAGCGGCCCCGGCTTTCCATGGCCCACAGCACCTCGGACAAGGGACTGGCCCCGGCCAGCACCCGCGTCATGGCCTCGGCCCCGTGCGCCGACAACAGGCTGTCCGGGTCTTCACCGGCCGGTAATTCGGCAAAGCGCAGCGAGAAACCGGGTTTCAACAGCGCCAGCACCCGTTCGGCGGCCCGCGCCGAGGCCCGGCCGCCGGCGGCATCGCCGTCGAAGCACAGCACCGGTTCCGGCACCAGTTTCCACAACTCGCCGATCTGTTCCTCGGTCAGCGCCGTGCCCAGCGGCGCCACGGCGTTCTCAAAGCCGCCCTGGGACAGGGCGATAACGTCCATATAGCCTTCGGTAACGATGACGGTGCCGGTCTGGCGGGCTTTATCCTTGGCCTGATCCCAGCCGAACAGCACCTGGCCCTTGTGGAAGAGCGGCGTTTCCGGGGAATTGAGGTACTTGGGCTCGCCGTCGCCGAGGATGCGCCCGCCGAAGGCGATGATCCGGCCGCGGCGGTCGGCAATCGGGAACATGACCCGCCCCCGGAAGCGGTCGTACGGCTGGCGGCTGGGGTCTTCCGGGTTGATCAGCAGCCCGGCGGCGATCAGTTGCTCTTCCGTCGCCCCGTCGCGCACCAGCGCCCCCTTGATAACATTGCGCCCGTCCGGTGCGAAGCCGAGGCGGAAGCGGGTAATGGTCTGGTCGCTCAAGCCGCGGTCTTTGAGATAGGCCAGCGCCGCCTTGCCGTCGGGCATGCGCAGCGTCTTCTCGTAAAAGGCCGCCGCCTGATCCATGACGTCGTAAAGGGTCTGGCGCTGGCGGGAGCGTTCGCGTTCTTCCGGGGTGTCTTCGGGCACTGCCAGCCCGGCGTCGGAGGCCAGACGGCGCACCGCTTCCGGGAAGCTGAGGCTGTCCGTGTTCATGACGAAATCGATGGCGCTGCCGTGCGCCCCGCAGCCGAAACAGTGATAGAAGCCCTTTTCCTCGTTGACCGTGAAGCTGGGCGTCTTTTCCTTGTGAAACGGACACAGCCCCGAATGCTCGCGGCCCTTGCGGGTCAGTTTGACGCGCTTGCCGACTAAATCGGCCAAGCCGACCCGGGTCCGCAGTTCATCAAGGAATTGTGGCGTAAAGGCCATTCACGTCGTCTCCGGGCGGCGGCGGCAACAGCCTTGCGCCCCGCCATCAGGGTCCGGGGAAAGATCGACCATCATAAGGCCGGGGAGCCCCCGGTTACCACTACGGAATGGGACGATTTGTTCCACCCTATGAAGATAATATCCACAGACTTATCCACAGCCCGGGCGGCGACCACCGGCCAGCCGGGGCTGAAAAAGCGTAATTTAAGGGGGATTTTAAGTCAGCCCAGCCTGGCTTTGACCAGGGCGCTGGCCTTGCTGAAATCCATCTGACCGGCGTAGCGTTCTTTCAGCGCGCCCATGGTGCGGCCCATGTCCTTGAGGCTTTCGGCGCCCAGCTCCTCGATCACCGCATTGACGGCGGCGGCGGTGTCTTCTTCGCTCATCTGTTCCGGCAGGAATTTTTCGATGACGTCGATTTCCTCGGCTTCCTGCTGGGCCAGTTCCAGACGGCCGCCTTTCTCGTATAGTTCGATGCTGTCGCGGCGCTGCTTAATCATCGATTGCAGCATGGAGAGGATTTCACCCTCCTCGATACCGTCCAGGTTTCCCTTGCAGCGGGCGGCAATATCCCGGTCCTTCAAGGCCGCCAGGATCAGGCGCACGGTGCCCAAAGCCAGCGGGTTCTTTTCCTTCATTGCCGTTTTTAAGGCTTCGTTCAGTCGGTCCCGGAGCATGAAACCCCCTGTCGGTTTCGGAAAACGAAGACGTTACCGAAAAACCACTCAAAAGGCAATGAATCAAAATATCTTAAGACATTGATATCTAACGTTTTTTTCTAAAAATCAAGACTTGACGACGGCACGGCTATTGCTTATGAACACCCAACACGGCCAGCCGACCGCTGTTCGGGGCGTCGCACCCCCCCACCCGGTACCGGCTGGCTTCTCTAAAAGGACTAGCCGCCCATGGCCGAAGACAGCTCCCAGACCGCGCCGACCCAACCGGGGGCGCGTTCTTTTCCGGCGCGACCGCCGGGGGCCAACGCCGCCGTGGTGCTCGAAGACGGCACCGTTTACTGGGGCGTCGGGGCCGGATGCGAAGGCTCTTCGGTCGGCGAGATCTGCTTCAACACGGCGATCACCGGTTATCAGGAAACACTCACCGATCCCAGTTACGCCGGACAGATCATCACCTTCACCTTCCCCCACATCGGCAATGTCGGCGCCAACCCGGAAGACATCGAAACCGTCTCCCCGGCGGTGCGCGGCTGCATCTTGCGCACCTCCATCACCGAACCGGCCAACTGGCGGGCCGCCCAGCACCTGGACACCTGGCTCAAGGCCCGCGGCCTGACCGCCGTTACCGGCATCGACACCCGCAAGCTGACCCGCCGCATCCGGGACAAAGGCGCGCCGAAGGGCTCCATCGTCTACCGGGCCGCCGGCGACATTGACCTCAACGCCGCCGCGATCACGGCCAATGCCTGGCCGGGCCTGCAAGGCATGGACCTGGCCAAGGACGTCACCTGCAGCCAGACGGAAAACTGGGACGAAACCGAATGGGCGCTGGGCACGGGCTTCGGGCAACAGACCGCGCCCACGTTCCACGTGGTGGCCGTCGATTTCGGGGCCAAGCGCAATATCCTGCGCTGTCTGGCCAATGCCGGCTGTAAAGTCACCGTGGTTCCGGCCTCGGTAACCGCTTCGGAAGTGATGGCCCACAAGCCGGACGGGGTTTTCCTGTCCAACGGCCCCGGCGACCCGGCGGCCACCGGCAAATACGCCGTGCCGATGATCCAGGGCGTCATGGCCTCGGGCGTGCCCATGTTCGGCATCTGCCTGGGGCACCAGATGCTGGCCCTGGCCTTAGGCGCGACGACCTTTAAGATGCACATGGGCCACCGGGGCGCCAACCACCCGGTGAAAGACCTGGAAACCGGCCGCGTCGAGATTACCAGCCAGAACCACGGCTTCGTGGTTGATCCGGACAGCCTGCCCACGGGTGTCACCCAGACCCATACCTCGCTGTTTGACGGCACCCTTGAGGGCCTCAAGGTCGAGGGCAAGCCGGTCTTTTCCGTGCAGCACCACCCGGAAGCCTCCCCCGGCCCGCAGGACAGCCACTACCTGTTCCAGCGGTTCGTCGGGTTGATGGAAAAGAGCAAGGCTTAAACCATGCCCAAACGCACCGACATATCCTCGATCATGATCATCGGCGCCGGGCCGATCGTCATCGGCCAGGCCTGCGAGTTCGACTACTCAGGCGCCCAGGCCTGCAAGGCGCTGAAGGAAGAAGGCTATCGGGTAATCCTGGTCAATTCCAACCCGGCCACCATCATGACCGATCCGGGCATGGCCGACGCCACCTTTGTGGAGCCGATTACCCGCGACATCCTGGAACGCATCATCGAAAAGGAAAAGCCGGACGCCCTGTTGCCGACCATGGGCGGCCAGACCGGCCTCAACGCCGCCATCGACCTGGCCGAAGCCGGTATCCTCGACAAACACGGGGTCGAGATGATTGCCGCCGACGCCAAGGTCATCGCCAAGGCCGAAGACCGCCTGCAATTCCGCGACGCCATGGAAAAGATCGGCCTGGAAAGCCCGATAAGCCAACTGGCCCGCTCCCTGGAAGAGGCCGAAGCGGCAATGGCCGACATCGGCCTGCCGCTGATCATCCGGCCGTCCTTTACCTTGGGCGGCATCGGCGGCGGCATCGCCACGACGCGGGAAGAATTCGTCACCATCGTCACCAGCGGCCTCGACGCCTCGCCGGTCAGCGAAGTGCTGATCGAGGAATCGGTCTTGGGGTGGAAAGAGTTCGAGATGGAAGTGGTGCGCGACAAGGCGGACAACTGCATCATCATCTGTTCCATCGAAAACGTCGATCCCATGGGCGTCCATACCGGCGATTCCATCACCGTCGCCCCGGCCCTGACGCTGACCGACAAGGAATACCAGATCATGCGCAACGCCTCGATCGCCGTGCTGCGCGAGATCGGCGTCGAAACCGGCGGATCGAACGTGCAGTTCGCGGTCAATCCCAAAGACGGGCGGCTAGTTATTATCGAAATGAACCCGCGGGTGTCGCGCTCCTCGGCCCTGGCCTCGAAAGCGACCGGCTTTCCCATCGCCAAGATCGCCGCCAAGCTGGCCATCGGCTACACCCTTGATGAGCTGATGAACGACATCACCGGCGTCACGCCGGCTTCGTTCGAGCCGACCATCGATTACGTGGTCACCAAGATACCGCGCTTCACCTTCGAGAAATTCCCCGGCACGGATGCGCTGCTCACCACCTCCATGAAGTCGGTGGGCGAAGCCATGGCCATCGGCCGCACCTTTGCCGAATCCCTGCAAAAGGGCCTGCGCTCCATGGAAACCGGGCTGACCGGCCTCAACGAGGTCGACATCGAGGGCGGCCATGCGGAAATGCTGGCAGCCCTCGCCCAGCCCCGGCCGGATCGTCTGCTGGTCATCGCCCAGGCCTTCCGCGAGGGTTTGAGCCTGGAACAGATTCAAGACGCCAGCAAATACGATCCCTGGTTCCTGGACCAGATCGAACACATCGTCGAAACCGAAAAAGGCATTGCCGAAAACGGCCTGCCCGACGAGCCGACGGCCTTGATGACCCTGAAAAAGATGGGCTTCTCCGACCAGCGCCTCGCCCAGTTGACCGGCACCACCGCCGCCGCCGTCGCCAAGGGGCGCCGCGCCAAGTCGATCATGCCGGTCTTCAAGCGGGTCGATACCTGCGCCGCCGAATTCCCCTCGCAGACGCCTTATATGTATTCGGCCTACGAAGGCGACGGCCTCAGTCCACCGGAATGCGAAGCCAACCCCAGCGACCGGGAGAAGGTGGCCATCCTCGGCGGCGGTCCCAACCGCATCGGCCAGGGCATTGAATTCGATTATTGCTGCGTGCATGCGGCCTATGCCCTGAAGGAAGCCGGGTTTGAAGCCATCATGGTCAACTGCAATCCGGAAACCGTGTCCACCGATTACG
>JADHTD010000089.1 GCA_016776525.1 Rhodospirillales bacterium | reverse complement strand
AACGGCCAACGCGAAGCGTTACACCCGTACATACAGGATAAAAAAAGAGCCCGCCGAAGCGGGCTCTTTGGAAATGTTCGATCGTTACCGGAGCGAAGCGACTAGCGCCATTGAGGCGCGCAGCCTGTCCGGCACATGAGGACAATCAAGATCAGTTCTTGCTCTTATCGACCAAGCGGCCTTCGGTGATCCAGGGCATCATTTCGCGCAGCTTTTCACCGACTTTTTCGATGTCGTGGTCGGCGTTGCGGCGGCGCTGGGCCTTGAAGCTGGGCTGGCCGGCGGCATTTTCCAGCATCCAGTCGCGGGCAAAACGGCCGGACTGGATGTCATCCAGGATAACCTTCATGCGGGCCTTGGTGTCGGCATCGATGATCTTCGGCCCCGACAGGTAGTCACCGAACTCGGCCGTGTTGGAGACCGAATAGCGCATGTTGGCCATGCCACCCTCGTAGATCAGGTCGACGATCAGTTTGACTTCATGCAGGCATTCGAAATAGGCCATTTCCGGGGCGTAACCGGCTTCGACCAGGGTTTCGTAACCGGCCATAATCAGGTGCGAGAGACCGCCGCAGAGCACGGCTTGCTCGCCGAACAGGTCGGTTTCGCATTCCTCCTTAAAGGTCGTTTCGATGACGCCGGAACGGCCGCCACCGATGGCCGAGGCGTAGGATAGCGCCACTTCCAGGGCGTTGCCGGAATAGTCCTGATGGACGGCGACCAGGCACGGCACGCCGCCGCCGCCCAGGTATTCACCGCGCACCGTGTGGCCGGGGCCCTTCGGCGCGATCATGAAGACGTCGATGTCGTCGCGCGGCTCAATGAGCTTGAAGTGCACGTTGAGGCCATGGGCAAAGGCGATCGCCGCTCCCGGCTGCATGTTGTTGTGGATGGCTTCGCGATAGAGCGGCCCCTGCCCCTCGTCCGGGGTCAGCATCATGATCAGGTCGGCCCACTTGGCAGCCTCGGCCACTGACATCACCTTCATGTTCTCGGCTTCCGCTTTCTTGATGGAGCCGGACCCTTCACGGAGGGCGACGACAACGTCTTTGGCGCCGGAATCCCGCAGATTGAGGGCATGGGCATGGCCCTGGCTGCCGTAGCCGACGATGGCGACCTTCTTGGTCTTGATCAGGTTTACATCGGCGTCACGGTCGTAATAAACGCGCATGGTTACTTCCTTTCGGGCAATAGCCTCTTGTAGGTTCGGTTGTTCGGTTCCCCTAGAGGCTGCCGGTACCGCGCGAAATGGCGGCAACGCCGGTCCGCGATACATCGACAAGCCCTAAGGGCTCCATCAGTTCAATAAAGGCGTCCAGTTTCCTGGAACGGCCAACGATTTCAAAAACGAAAGACTTGTTGGTGCTATCGACCACACGGGCCCGGAAGATGTCGGCGATGCGCAGGCTTTCGACGCGCGGTTCACCTTCGCCTTCGACTTTGACCAGAGCCAGTTCACGGTCCACATGCGGGCCATCGGTCGTCATGTCACTGACCGAATGCACCGGCACCAACCGGTCGAGCTGGGCCCTGATCTGGGCGATGATCTGGGCCGTGCCGGAGGTGACAATAGTGATCCGCGAAAGATTGTCGCGTTGATCGACCCTGGCAACCGTCAGGCTTTCGATGTTGTAGCCGCGGCCGGAAAACAGGCCGATGACGCGCGACAGCACGCCCGGCTCGTTATTCACCAGCACGGCGAAGGTATGGAAATTGATCTCTTGTTTTTGTGTCGTCACGGATTGGGCTCCAAACTTCGGGCACAGCCTCTACAGGGGCGCCCATTCGTCAAGTTTTTTATTCAAAAAACGCCGTTTTTTCCAGGAACGCCTGAGCCCCCGGGCTCAGGCAAGTACGACTTCTTCGTCGACCTCGACCGGTTCGGCCTCGGACGGACTGAGGATCATTTCGTTGTGGGCGGCGCCGGCCGGGATCATCGGGTAGACGTTCTCGTCCGGATCAATGGTCAGGTTCAACAACGCCGGACCCTTGGCGCTCAGCAACTTCTTGAGGGCACTGTTAACGTCGCCGGATTTGTCACAGGTGATGCCCGTCAGGCCGTAAGCCTCTGCCAGCTTAACCCAGTCCGGTTGCAGGTCGGGGCGGCTTTCCGAGTAACGAGCCTCGTAGAACAGTTCCTGCCACTGGCGGACCATGCCCAAAGAGCCGTTGTTGAGGTTAAGGATTTTAACCGGCAGGCCGTATTGGCTCAGCGTCCCCAGTTCCTGGATGTTCATCTGGAATGAGGCTTCGCTGGTCACCACCACCACGGTTTTGTCCGGATGGGCGACCTGCACGCCAATGGCCGCCGGCATGCCGTAACCCATGGTACCGAGACCGCCCGAGGTCATCCAGCGGTTGGGCTTCTCGAAATGCAGATACTGGGCGGCCCACATCTGGTGCTGTCCGACGTCGGTGGTGACATAGGCGTCCATGTCCTTGATGTATTCCTGAAGGCGTTCGAGGACATACTGCGGCTTGGTGAACTTGCCGTTCTTTTTGTAGCTGAGCGATTTCTTGTTCCGCCACTTGCCGATCTGTTTCCACCATTTATCAAGGGCCGCCTTGTCGACCTTGGCCTGGCTGGATTTCCAGATCTTGATCATGCTTTCCAGCACGTGTCCAACATCACCGATGATAGGCACGTCAACAACGATGTTCTTGTTGATCGAGGACGGGTCGATATCGATATGAACTTTCTTCGACTTCGGCGAAAAGACATCGGTCCTGCCGGTCACCCGGTCGTCGAAGCGGGCGCCGATGCAAATCATCACATCGCAGTCGTGCATGGCCATGTTGGCCTCGTACGTGCCGTGCATGCCGGGCATACCAAGGAATTCCGGCATCGAGGCCGGCGCCGCGCCCAGCCCCATCAAGGTTTGGGTCATCGGATAGCCGGTCATTTTGACCAGTTGTTCCAGCAGCTGCGTGGCGCCGGGGCCGGAATTAATGACGCCGCCACCGGCATAGATGATCGGCCGTTTGGCGCCGTCCAACAGCTTGACGGCCTTTTCGATCTGCTTGATGTCGCCCTTGACCTTCGGCTTATAGCTTTTGTGGCCGTTCTTGCTGGGCCCTTTATAGGGACCGTGGCCGGTAATGATGTCTTTCGGCATATCGACCAGCACCGGGCCGGGACGGCCGTGGGTGGCGACATAAAAGGCCTCGTGCAGGATTTCGGCCAGGTTGTTGATGTCCTTGACCAGATAGTTGTGCTTGGTCGCTGACCGGGTAATGCCCGTGGTGTCGGCTTCCTGGAAGGCGTCATTGCCGATTAGGGCTGTCGGCACCTGGCCGGTAATGCAAACCAACGGAATGCTGTCCATCAGGGCATCGGTCAGACCGGTCACCGTGTTGGTGGCGCCGGGACCGGAGGTCACACAGACGACACCCGGCTTGCCGGTGGAACGGGCATAGCCTTCGGCGGCGTGCATGGCGCCCTGTTCGTGGCGGGTCAGGTAATGGCGCAGCTTGTTCTGTTTATAGAACGAGTCATAGATCGGAAGCGTTACGCCGCCGGGGTATCCGAATACGACATCGACGCCCTGATCCTTCAGAGCCATCAACAAAATATCAGATCCCGAATATTGGTCTCGCGTAATCACCGTTTCCTCCTATGGCAGGCCACTAAAACATTAGGCTTTGCTGATACAAACGGCGGTTCGCCCAGGCAAACCGCCAAGCGCCGCCGTCACAAATGGCGGCGGGCAGGGGAACCTAGTCCTTCAGGAAGCCTTGGTCAATAGAAATTGACGAATAAATGCAAAGATTTTTGACTTAAACCTTTCCGAATATTGCGCGTTAAGGTTTTCCGTGCCGCTTACCTGATTGCGCAGCCAGGTCAGTTGGCGCTTGGCAAAATTCCGGGTCACCCGCTTGGCGACCCGGACCGCTTCGTCCCGGGGCAAGCTGCCGTCGAGCAAGGCCCCCAATTCCT
Organism: Rhodospirillales bacterium; assembly: GCA_016776525.1. Taxonomy (GTDB): domain Bacteria; phylum Pseudomonadota; class Alphaproteobacteria; order Rhodospirillales; family JADHTD01; genus JADHTD01. The sequence goes on along the minus strand of JADHTD010000089.1, from coordinate 5,304 downwards.
TGACGCCGACCGCTTTCAGGGCCGGAAGGTTGGGGTCAAGCTTCAGGGACAGGAGAGCCTCGACCTCTTCCAGGGCGCCGTGCTCCAGCATCCAGTCGAAGCGCTCGTCACAGGTCCGGTAGAGGTCTCCGCGGGGCGGCACCAGGACAAGGGTGGCAAAATGATCCAGCAGCGGCGGCAGGGCATGTTCGGCCTGCCAGTCGTCGAGGCTGCGGCCGGTGGCGGCAATTACTTCGTAGGCGCGGATCAGCCGTTGGCTATCGCCGGACGGAAGCTTGGCCGCCGCCGCCGGGTCCCGTTCCGCCAGTTCGGCGTGAAAGGCCTCACCACCGATTTCCGCGTGCCGGGCGCGGGCTTTCTGGCGAATATCGTCGGGAATGTCGGGGATGTCGGCCAACCCCTCGGTCAGCGCTTTCAGGTACAGGCCGGTACCGCCGACGACAATGGGCAGCCCACCGGCGGCCTGTACTTCCCGGATGGCCTGCGCCGCCATGTCGAGCCAACGGCCCACTGAACAGGCCTCAGCGGCGGGTAGCACGCCATAAAGCCTGTGGGGAACACGGTCTTCATCGGCTTCGCTGGGGCGTGCCGTCAACAGGCGCAGTTCCTTATAAACCTGCATGCTGTCGGCATTGATGACGGTGCCCTGAAATTCCTCGGCCGCATCCATGGCCAGGGCCGATTTTCCGCTGGCTGTCGGCCCGGCGATGATGAGAACGGGATCGGTGATGGTTTGGATCATGGCATCACCTTATCAAGGCTGCCCGCCTCCGGGCTCCGGGTCAGTCGAGAACCAGGGAAACTATGCCGTCGGCCAGTTTCGGTTCGAACCAAGTGGACTTGGGCGGCATTACCTCACCGGCATCGGCCACCGCCATAAGGTCGGCCAGCGACGTCGGATAAAGGGCAAAAGCCACCGCCCAGTCGCCGCTGTCGACCCGGCGTTGCAATTCTTCCAAGCCGCGGGCGCCGCCGACGAAGTCAATGCGCTTGTCAGTGCGGGGATCGCTGATCCCCAATACCGGCTCCAGTAAACGGTCTCCCAGCAGGCTGATATCGAGGCGCGCTACCGGTTGGCTTTCCGGCGGCAGGTCGCCTTTGACGGTGAGCGCGTACCAGCGCCCGTCCACATACATGCCGAAGCGCCCGGCGCCATCGGGACGCACGGGAGCGTCTTGTTCCGCAACCGTAAACTCACCTTCGATACGGGCCAGGAAATCAGCAGCAGAAAGTCCGTTCAGGTCCTTTAGCACCCGGTTGTAATCGAGGATCAGAACTTCATCGTCGGGGAAACTGACAACGAGAAAGGAATTATAGGATTCATCGCCGGTGTGGTCCGGGTTGGCCTGACGCCGGGCTGCCGTCACCCGGGAAGCCGCCGCCGAACGGTGATGGCCGTCAGCGATATAAATCGCTTCCATGGCTTCGAAGGCATTGGTCAGGTTTTCAATTTCCCGGTTATCGTCCACCACCCACAGGGTGTGTTCGACACCGTTGTCCAAAGTCGCTTGCAGGTTCGGGGCGCCGGCTGAGGCCCGCCCGACAATGGCGGCAACCGTCTGGTCGGCCCGGTGAGTGACGAAGACCGGGCCGGTTTGGGCGTTGACCGCCTCGATCTGGCGGACCCGGTCGTCTTCCTTTACCGGCGTCGTGTGTTCGTGGCGGCGGATACGGTTGGCTTCATAAGCCGCCACCGATCCGGTGGCAACAATACCGGTTTGGATATGATCGCCCATGACCAGCCGGTAAACGTAGTAACAGGGCTTGTCATCCCGGACCAGGACTCCGGCTTCGACCATCGCCGCCATGTTGGCCGCCGCCTTGGCGTAAACCTCTTCCCCGTAGGGATCGGTTCCCGGGGCCAAGTCGATTTCGGGCTTTGAGATATGCAGGAAACTCCAGGGCCGCCCTCCGGCCATGGCGCGGGCTTCCTCCGTCGACAGCACGTCATACGGCGGCGCCGCAACGTCCTGCGCCCGGTTTGTGGCCGGACGCAGGGCGGCAAAAGGGCGGATAAGAGTATCAGTCATTATTCGGCGGCAACCTCCGGCAATCCGGCCAAAGCTTCCGTCAGCAAGTCTTCGTCGTATTCAATGTCGGTCAATTTACCGGCAAAGAAATCCGTATAGGCCTGCATGTCGAAATGTCCGTGTCCGGACAGATTGAAAAGAATAGTCCGCCCGGTGCCTTCTTCTTTGCACTTCTCGGCTTCGATGATGGCGGCGCGGACCGCGTGTGTTGATTCCGGCGCCGGCACGATGCCTTCGCAACGGGCGAAAGCAACCCCGGCCTCGAAACATTCGATCTGGTTTAAAGCCAGCGCTTCGATCTCGCCGAGTTCCTTCAAATGGCTGACCAGCGGCGACATGCCGTGATAGCGCAATCCACCGGCATGGAAGCCCGGCGGCACGAAGGTCGAACCCAAGGTGTGCATTTTAACCAGCGGGGTCAGATGGGCGGTATCGCCGAAATCATAGGCGAACTTGCCGCGCGACAGGGTCGGACAGGCGGCCGGTTCGACGGCAATGGCGCGGACCGCTTTGCCGCCCCGGAACTTCTCACCCAGGAAGGGGAAAGCCAGACCGGCAAAGTTGCTGCCGCCACCGGCGCAGCCAATGACGATATCCGGATAGTCCCCAGCCAAGTCCATCTGTTCGATGGCTTCCAGGCCGATCACCGTTTGGTGCAACAACACGTGGTTGAGAACGCTGCCCAGGGAATATTTGGTGTCATCGTTCTTGGCGGCCACTTCGACGGCTTCGGAAATGGCGATGCCGAGGCTACCCGTGGAATCCGGATGCTCGGCGAGGATCGCCTTGCCGGCTTCCGTTTCCTCGCTGGGGCTGGCCACGCAGCGCGCCCCATAGGTTTCCATGATGGCCCGTCGGTAGGGTTTCTGGTGGAAGCTGACCTTGACCATGAAGACATCGACCGGCAGGCCGAAAAGGTTACCGGCAAAGGCCAGGCTGGACCCCCACTGCCCGGCGCCGGTTTCCGTGCTGAGCCGCTTGGTGCCCTCTTCCTTGTTATAGAAAGCCTGGGCGACGGCGGTGTTGGGCTTGTGACTGCCGGCCGGGCTGACGCCTTCGTACTTGTAATAAATCTTGGCCGGGGTATCCAAGGCCTCTTCCAGGCGGCGGGCGCGGATCATCGGTGACGGACGCCAGAGCTTGTAGACGTCGCGCACCGGATCGGGGATTTCAATCTCCCGTTCGACGCTGACTTCCTGGCCTATGAGAGCCATCGGAAACAAGGGGGCGAGATCGTCGGGACCGATCGGCTGGCCGGTGCCCGGATGCAGGACCGGTTCCAGAGGTTGCGGTAGATCGGCGGCGATGTTGTACCAGACCTTCGGAATGCGGTCTTCAGGCAGCAGGTATTTTGTTGTGTCGTTCATTGTTAATTCCCCCTGATCGATTAAGGAGCGTTCATGGTTGACTATTCATACTCCCTGGCGTCCGGGAATACCATATCCCCGGCCGGCCAAGAAAAAGCGGCGCCCCTGTAGGAGCGCCGCTTGTTGTTTTGAAGCATTTTGGCCGAAGCGGCCTTGACGCTTGTTAATTCAGGTTGTTATCAGCCCTTGCCGATACGGATGCCGATATGGCGCAGGCCGCCCTGCCCTTCCAGCAGCAGCAGAACGGAACGCCGGCCCGCGTCCCGGGCTTCCTCGATCAGCTTGGCCACCTGGGCCGGAGACTCCACATCCTGCTGGTTGACCTCGACGATCAGGTCACCTACCCGCACGCCCTTTTCAGCGGCCGGACCGTCATCTTCGATACCGACGACGACAACGCCCTTGGCGTCCTTTTCCAGCTTGTATTTCTCACGCTGTCCGGCGGATACGCTGGACAACGTCAACCCCAGCGGCTTCACCTTAAGGGATTTAACTTTTTCCTTGGGACCGGCGGATTTACTGGCAACCTTGGGGTCCTGGTCTTCCAGTTCACCAACAGTGACATCGATGGTGATTAACTTGGAATCCCGCCAGATTTTCACTTTAACCGGTTTATTGACTTCGGTTTCGGCAACAATCCGGGGAAGTTCCCGCATCCGGTCCACTTCTTTACCGTCAAAGGTAAGGACCACGTCACCGGCTTTGATCTTCGATTTTTCGGCAGGGCCGCCCTCGACGACACTGGCAACCAGGGCGCCCTTGGCATCCTTGAGGCCCAGGGCTTCGGCGATTTCATCCGTTACCGTCTGGATATGCACCCCAAGCCAGCCACGCTTAACCTCGCCATGCTTGATCAGTTGGGAAATAACCGGTTTAGCGGTGGAACTGGGAATGGCAAAACCGATGCCGACGCTGCCGCCCGACGGAGAGAAAATAGCGGTATTAATACCAATCACTTCCCCATCCAGGTTGAACATCGGGCCACCGGAATTACCCCGGTTGATGGAGGCATCGGTCTGGATGAAATCGTCATAAGGTCCGGAATTAATGTCGCGGCCACGGGCCGAAATAATGCCCGCCGTCACCGTTCCGCCAAGGCCGAAGGGATTGCCGATGGCCACCACCCAGTCGCCGACCCGCGATTTATCGGAATTTCCGAGACTGACTTTCTTTAGTTTGCCGGCGGATTTGATTTTGAGGATGGCGATATCCGTCTTCGGATCGCGGCCGACCAGTTCCGCCTTGATGCGGGTATCGTCCTGCAGGATGACGGTAATTTCGTCGGCTTCGGCAATAACGTGGTTGTTGGTCACAACGTAGGTGTCGCCGTTAGAACCGACATCAATGATGAAGCCCGATCCCAGCGAAGTTGCCTTACGGCGGCGCTGCTGCGGAGAATTCCGGTCAAAGAAATCCTTGAAGAAATCTTCAAAGGGTGACCCGGGCGGCACCTGCGGCAGTTCCGGACCGGTGCGGCCTTCGATGGTTTGCGTGGTCGAAATATTGACCACCGACGGCAGCAGTTTCTCCGCCAGGTCGGCAAAGCTTTCCGGGGCGGCTTTGGCCTGGGCCGCCGTCGAGGCGGCCATCAGAACCATAACCAGAATGCCGGCGGCAAGGCCATGGCGAAGCCTGGCGGCTCGGTTAAAGAGGATCGTTAACGTGTTCACTGTCGGACACTCCGATAAAAAATCTAACTCACTATATAACAACCGGACCCCGTGCCCGGTCATTTATTCCCCAATGCGGCCGGTAGGTAATGAACCGATCGCCTTCCCGGATATTCATATGGCCCGAAATTGTGGTCGAAGTGTGACAAATTTAATTGCCTCACATATTTGTGACCGGATAATTCCCATCAACCCCGGATCACCCAGATCAGGCCAACACCGATGACCGCCGCCGTC
>JADHTD010000088.1 GCA_016776525.1 Rhodospirillales bacterium | reverse complement strand
AGGGGGACGGCAGATCATTGAGGTCGGCGATCAGGGGCATCAGGTCACCGGCCACCATCTTGCCGTCGGCGATGTAATGGCAGGATGGGATTTTGAGCTGATCCTTCTTGATCGCGTCGATCCGGCAATCGGCGTCCTGTAAGGCTTCCAGCAATTTGACAAAGGCTTCCTCGCCGTCCCGGAAGACGTAAAAATCAATCTCCGGATGGGCCAGCAGGAAGGCTTCCTGCTCGGCCTCGACAATGGGGTAATTGGGACCGCCGAAGACGGTGACGGTGTCCGGGTGCTGTTGTTTCAACTGTTTGGCATAAGCCAGCGACAGGTTGGTGTTCCAGATATAGCTGGAAAAGCAGGCGATGCGGGGCGGCGTTTTCTCCAGGTATTCACCGAATACGGTTGGGTCCTTGAAAAGGCGGGCCTCGATGGTGTCGCCGAAGTGTTTCAGGGCATAGGCGGCAACCAGGGCGACACCGTAGGGCACGGCATTGCAGGAATGGCCGGTATGGGACAGTTCGGAAAAGCTGATCGTTGTTTTCATCGGATTACGAAATTCTTTCGTTAATCTGGGGGTTAAGACGCTTTTGATAAGGGCGTTTCTGACAATATTTGGTGGACGGTTTCGGCGATCTGCGGCGGTTGCAGGCCGAAGCTTTCCATCATCGAGTCCTGGGAGCCGTATTCGCCGGGGAAGACATCGGGGATGCCGAGCCGCCGGATGACGGGCCACGGCTGTTCCAGGCCGTCGGAGAGGGTTTCCAGGACGGCGCTGCCCAGGCCGCCGGTCGTCGTGTGTTCTTCCAGGGTCAACAGAATGCGGGCTTCCCGGGCCGTCTCAAGGACAGCCTCCCGGTCCAGGGGCTTGATGGTATGTACGTTGAGAACACCGCAGTCGATGCCGTCGGCTTTGAGCTGGTCGGCTGCCGCCAGGGCCCGGTTGACCATGACGCCGGTGGTGATCAGGGCGACTTCCGCCGCCGGGCGCAGGGCTATGGCCTTGCCGATCTCAAAACCGTCCTCGGGGCGGGAAACGACGGGATCGCCGCCCTTGCCCAGCCGGATATAGACCGGACCCGGCCAGTCGGGAGTCTCAACCATGAACTGTTTCATTTGCTCGGCGTCGCTGGGGGCCACCACGGTCATGCGGGGCAGGGCCCGCATAATGGCGATATCTTCGATGGCCAGATGGGTCGGGCCCAACGGCGCATAGACCAGCCCGCCGCCATTGCCGATCAGCCGCACCGGCAGGTTGTGCAGGCACAGGTCGATGGCCAGTTGTTCGTAACAGCGCCGGGTCAGGAAGGAAGCGATGGTGTTGACGTAGGGAATAAACCCTTCCATGGCCAGCCCGGCGGCCATGCCGATGACGTTTTGTTCGGCGACGCCTTCCATGAAAAACCGCTCCGGCATTTCGGCCTTGAAGTCATCCAGGGTGCCGGGGCCGAGGTCCGATCCGATGAAGACGATGCGGGGGTCTTTCTTGGCCAGTTCATAGACCGATTGTAGGCAGGCTTTACGCATCACTCGTCCTCCAATGCCTGATAGAGGGCGGCGATCTGTTCATCCGGCAGGCGGGATTTGTGGTGCCAGGTGGCATCGTTCTCGGCGAAGGGGATGCCCTTGCCCTTGACCGTGTGGGCGATAACGGCGGATGGCTTCTGTTTATCAAACGGCAGGGCGCCAAGGGTGGACCGCAAATCATCGACATTATGGCCGTCCACCTCGGCGACGGAAAATCCGAAGCTGCGCCATTTGTCGGCCAGCGGTTCCAGGTCCATGACCTCCGCCGTCGGCCCGTAGGATTGCAGCTTGTTGTAATCGACAATGGCGGTCAGCGACGACAACTGGTGTTTGGAAGCCGACATAGCCGCCTCCCAGACCGAGCCTTCGTTGATCTCGCCGTCGCCGAGCACCACGAAATGACGCCTGTCCCGCTTTTGCAGGCGGGCCGCCAGGGCCATGCCGACGGCAATGGACAGGCCGTGGCCCAAGGCCCCGGTGGAGGCTTCGACGCCGGGCACCTTGCCGCGTTCCGGATGGCCGCCGAGGAAACTATCCTGTTTGCAGAAGGATTTCAGGACCTCCTTGGCGAAAAAACCCTTGTCGGCCAGCACCGCATACAGGGCCAGGCAGCCATGCCCCTTGCTGAGGATGCAGCGGTCGCGGTCCGGCCAGTCCGGCTCACCGGGGCGGAATTCAAGAACATCGTCATAGAGTACGCGGACGATCTCGATCAACGACATGGAGGAACCGATATGGCCGCGCCCACCGCCATCCAGGGCGTCAATGACAAGACGCCTGAGATCACGGGATCGCTGATCTAGGGGCGGGGATTGCAGGTTCCCTTGAACCTTCAGGGGCTTAATTGCCATATGGGTTTCTCCCACGGCTCTTAACGGTAACGCGGAGCAAATCCCGCGCTTTCTGCAATTGCATTTCTTGCGCTTGCTTCTGGTCGTCATATTTGCCGGCTATTTTCCGGCGCGCCCATCGTTCCGGCAGGTATTCATTGAGCAGAATCAGGCACCAACGAAGGGCGAAAAGAGAGTATAGCACATTGAAACGAAAGGGGAAGCTGTTGTCGGATTTGAATGTTTCCAGAATTTCCACGGCAAACCGGCGGCTCTGGTCCCGGTTGAGGGCCATGCCGGGGTGTAAAAGGAAGTCACAAGCCAGTTTTACCGGGTCATCCCAGCCGAAATACTCGAAATCCAGGAAAATACAGGCCTCGTTTTGCTGCCTGAGGGCATTGTGAAAACCGAAATCCGACGGACTGAGTATGCGCAATCGTCGATCAAGGGGTGTTTCGAGGCCGAGGCCTTGCCTTTCATAGTCGTCCCCAGCCTGTTCCGTGGAGTCGGCGAAAACGGGGCTGAAATCATCCGCCAGGAAGGCTTGCAGGGCGGTATCCGGCCCGGCGATGCCTTCAAGCCTTTGCAGGCGGCCTGAGATTTGAACGATGATGTCCCGGGCCGACAGGCAGGCTTCCGACGCCGGGGGCAGGGCTTGGGCTTCTTTTCTACGGGATAATTTTTTCAGGGCGGCGACAAATTCGACGGCGGCACCGATGTCCCCATCGTCCGGCTCAGTTATGGGGTCGCCGTCAATCCATTGGTAAAGGGCGGCGTTGTTTTCAGTGTCGCGGGCCAAGGGTTCTGGAACGGAGGTCGGCCCCTGTGCCGTCAGGAACTGGAGCGCCGTGAATTCCGTGCCCAGCCGGTCCCGGGGGTCGTCATCCTGGGGCGGATAGAGTTTAAGGGCATAAAGCCCGCTTGCCCCCTCAACCCGGTAGACCCGGTTGTTGCCGCTGCCGCTGACCGGATCGGCCGAAATGACGCTTTCGCCGCACAGCCGTTCGGCGGTGCTCCTGACCGAACCGGGGCTAAACTCAGTCGTCATTGCCGAACACCGCTTCTTGCAGGTCCCGCCATGACCGGAAGGCCCGGATTCCGTCCCGGGTGGGGACCTCGCCGCCGGGGGCGTAGAGTAAGCGTTCGACGCCTGCGGGGAAGGCGGCGTCTTCCAGGACTTCGGTCAGGTCGTCTATGAACAGCGTGCAGCCCGAGGCGGCGATGCGGCGGATTTTATCGGCCCGGGTGTCTTCGAAAGCGACCTCACCGGGGGTCAGCCCGAAACCCTGCGGATCGAAAAAGCCCTGCGCTTGCAGCCAATCCAGGGCGGCGTCCCGCAAATTGATTTTCTGCGGGTCGAAATGCCCGTGTACCGTTTTGTGGCTGATGATGCTCACGGAATGGCCGCCCGCCCGGCAGGCTTTGAGAAATTCGGCAACGCCGTCGGCGATTTCCGCCTCTTTCATATGCGCGCCATAGACCTGGCCTTGCAGGCGCTGCCATTCGGTTTCACCGTCCTCAAGCCGGCGGATGGCGTCCCGGAGGTCCTTTTTGCTCCCATCGAAGGTTTCCGCAAGCAGGCCCGTTTGCTTGGCCGTCTTCAAAAAAACGGAATCATAGATGACGATGGTATTATCAAGATCAAGGCCAATATGCATGGCTAAATGGGCTGTCCAAGGGCTTGTTTTTCACTCGATTGGCGACGGAAACGCTATCATACATGCTATGGCGGCGCTATGCGAACCGCCTGGAAATTTAACCGTTTAGAGACAATGATGTGGAATAAATAACCACATGGATTTTTAGGACGAGACCCGGTGATGACGACCAGCCCCCTATATGAAAAAAACCTGACCCTGTTGCGGGAAAATTTTCCGGAGGTTTATGAAACCGTCCGAGCCGTCGGGGAGCCGCTTTCGTCCATTGTCTGGGACGGGGACAAGGCAGCCGATATCGATTTGGGGGCGGGGCGGCTCTACAAGATGGATGGCGAGGATTTTGTCCGCCAGCAACTGGATCAGTTCTTCGAGACGCCGGAACGGATTTTCATCAACGAACCCGACGAAAGCAACCTGCATTCGGACTATTCGGCGCGCTTGTTGAAATTCCTTAAGGAGACGATCGCCGGGCATGGCATCGAGGCCTTGCCGGAAGCCCCGGAAGAAGACGTCGGGTTGCTGGTTGTCATCGGCGTCGGCTTGGGCCTGCACTTGGCGGAATTGATTGAGCGGACCCGGCCCCGGCATGTCCTGGTCATAGAGCCGATCCACGAATTCCTTTTGCAATCCCTGCACGCCACCGACTGGTCCGCCGTCAAAGGGTTGTGCGATGAGGTGGGGTGTAGCCTCGATCTTATCGCCGAAGACGACCCCAAGGCGGCGATCAGCGCCGCCGTTAAGGTCGTCCAAGGGCACGGCGTGCCGTTTATCGACGGCTGCTATATCTTCCTTCATTACCGGACCTCGGTGAGCCTGCAAATCCGCAACGATTTCCGGGTGCAGGCGGCGATGCTGACCATTGCCCGGGGGTATTACGAAGACGAAGTGATGATGGTCACCAACCTGACCCGGAATTTTACCGACCGGAAATTCCGCTATCTGGACGGCGCCCGCCAGCCGCTGCGCCCGGAACCGGTTTTTATCGTCGCTTCCGGTCCGTCGATCGATCAGACCATCGAAACCGTCTCGCGCTACCGGGACAAGGCCATCATCATTTCATCGAGTTCGTCGTTGCAGGTGCTGCTGGCCAACGGCATCAAACCGGATTACCACGTCGAGAAGGAAAACCTGCCGTTTACCTCTGAGCGGCTGCGCTACATCAAGGAAGCCCTGGAGCTTGAATCGGACACCTTCCAGGGCATTCCCCTGATTGCCTCGGCGACCGTCGACCCGGGAGTCCTCGAGCTTTTCGACGAGCATTACCTCTTTTTCCGCGACAGCGTTAGTTCGACCCGCATCTTCGGCGGCGGCCGAAAAATGATCGAAGGCATCGGCCCCTTTGCCGCCAATACGGCGTTGACCGTGGCGGCCACGCTGGGTTTCCGGAACGTCTTTCTGTTCGGTTGCGATTGCGGCAGCAAGCCCGGGGAAGCCCATCATTCAGAGCAGACCCATTATTTCACCAATGAACAATACGCAGGCCCCAAGGTGGTGGAGTATGAATTCACCGCGCCAGCCAATTTCGGCGGCACGGTGGAGACCAACTCCAGTTTCGAGTGGAGCCGTTCCATGTTCGAACAGATTATCGGCCTTTATGACATGACGGCCTTTAATTGCAGTGACGGGGCCTTGATCCAGGGGGCGCATCCCCTGTTGCAGGCCGACTTGAAACTGGATTACCCGGACCTGGATAAGCAGGCAGTTGCCCAGGACCTGCAATCGAAAACCCAGGCCTATGCCGCAGGAAGCTACCTGCAAGATCAGGACCTCGAAGCGATGACCGCCGCCTGGGATGACTTTGCCGGGGATATGGCAGGCCTGTTACAGGCGGCCCGCGTTGAGGACCAGGATTTCGGGCCTTTCTTCCGGCGGGTCAAGGCGTTTGCCGGCAAGGCGCGTGAAGACTATCGGGGGGTGCCGTCGATGCTTGCCGGGTCCATGCTTGGATTGGCGCAATTGGCGCAGTATTTCCTGTGCCGGATCAACGACCGGAAAATCCGCGGCCAGGTTCTGGACGCTTTTATTGGTGAATACACCGCGGCCCTGCAGGAAATGTGCGAAAACGGTAAGGCCATATTTGAGCAAACCATTGCCGCCACCTTGGAAGACGGTCCCAAATGAAGGCCGGATCCGGCCATAAACGATTTACTGGATTGAGGTTTTGAGCCGCTATTCCAACACAGCCGAAGCCCTTGAGGCCGCCCTTGCCCGGCACCGGGCCGGGGAGTTGACGGAAGCCAAAGCCCTTTATCAGTGGGTGATTGACGCGGAACCGGAAAATGCGGATGCCCTGCATTACATGGGTATCCTCTCCGCCGATATCGGGAATGCCGCCGACGCCGTCCGCTTCCTGAACAAAGCCATTGCTCTTAATCCCGATAAAGCGGCCTACCATGCCAGCCTCGGTGCGGCGCTGGATGCCCAAGGCCAAACGGAAAAAGCCATCGGCGCCTACCGGCGGGCCATCGACCTGAAACCGGACTACCTGCAAGCCCTCAACAACCTCGGCCTGGCCTACCTGAAAAACGAACAGACGGACAAGGCAACCGATTGCTTCCGCCAAGTCGCCGCATTGCAGCCGGATTCCTTCCAGGCCCATATGAAACTGGCGGCGACCCTGCGCCATTTACAGGCAACCGACGAAGCCTTGGACAGCCTCAAAAAGGCCGTTGCCATTGACCCCCGCTCGGAAACGGCGTTGACGGAACTGGGCTCGCTTTTATCTCGCCTGGGGGAGACGGAGCAGGCCGAAGAGACTTTGCGCCGGGCCCTCGAGGTCAATCCGGATTTGGTCGAAGCCATTACGTCGCTGGCCATTATCCTCAAGGAATCCGGACGCCTTGAAGAAGGAGAAGCTCTTTTCAACCGGGCCGTGGGCTTGCGCCCGGAATCGGCGGAAGTCCACAACAACCTGGGAAATTTCCTGCGCCACGCCAATAAAACGAGAGAGGCGATCTTCAGTTTCCAGCAGGCTCTTCAACTCAATCCGGATCATGCCGAGGCCCATAACAATCTGGGCATTCTTTTCAAGGAACAGGGGCAACTGCAAAAGGCTGCCGGTTGTTTCGGCAAAGCCCTGGAAATTACACCCGGTCAGTACGACGTGGCGATCAATCTGGGGCTGACCTATCGGGATATCGGCGATACGGACTCGGCGCTCCGTGTGTTTACCGAGGCGGCGGAGTGGAAGCCCGGTTTCGGGCGGGCCGAATGGGGGCGTATCAATACTTTTCCGATCCTTTACGAGTCCGCCGGGGAAGCCGAAGAGCGGCAGACCCAGTGGCTGTCGGCCCTGGATGAGCTTTTGGAAAACCTGGTGCTGGAAAGCGGCGAGGCTGTCGAGGAAGCGGTACGGGCGGTTTCCAGTATTTCAAATTTTTATCTGCATTATCAGGGCGGCAACCTGATCGACGTGCAAAAACGGCTCGGCGCTTTGGCGGAAAGGATCGCCGCCGCCGCCTATCCGGATCTGGCAAGGCCACTGCCGAAACGCCAGCCGGGCGACGGCAACAGCCGTATCCGGGTGGGGATCGTCTCGCCGCATTTCTTCCGCCATACGGTCTGCAAGCTTTTCTCCGGCTGGCTGCGGGGACTGGACCGGCAGCGGTTCGAGGTGACGGCTTTTTACGCCGGTACCTATGAGGACGCTGAAACACACGCCATCGCCGCCAGTGCGGATACTTTCATCGGCGGCCTGGAAACGCCGGATAAACTGATCTATGCCGTCGGGGCCAACCCCCAGGATGTGTTGATCTATACGGATATCGGCATGGCCCCCTGGGTGACCGTTCCGGCAGCCTTGCGCCTGGCGCCGGTGCAATGTTGCGCCTACGGGCACCCGGTGACGACCGGGCTTTCGTCCATGGACTATTTTCTCAGCAGCGATGCCATAGAGGCCGGGGACGCAGACGGCCATTATACGGAAAAACTGGTGCGTCTGCCCGGCCTGGGGATCGGTTATGAACAACCGGACCCGGCGGCGGCCAGGCAACCGGCCGGACTCGAGGAGGCCCCGAAAGGCACGGCCACCTATCTCTGCCCGCAAAGCCTGTTTAAATTGCGCCCGGAATTCGATGAGGTCTTTCCCCGGCTCTGCCGGGCCAATCCGGGCGCCGTCATCTGGTTTATCGCCAACCCGTCGGAGACCGTTACCCAACGCTTCCAGCAGCGCCTGGGCGCCGCCTTCGTGCAACAGGATTTGAAGATCGAGGAGTTTTGTTACTTTCACGCCCGCCTGTCGCAGGATGAGTTTTTGGGCCTCAATGCGGCCGCCGATGTGATTTTGGACAGTATCGGCTGGTCCGGCGGCAATACCACCCTGGAAGCCGTTGCTTTCGATAAACCGGTGGTCACCCTGCCCGATGCCAGGATGCGGGGGCGCTATACCAGCGGCGTCCTGCGCCTGATGGGCGTTGAGGAGACCATCGCCGGGACGCTGGATGATTATGTCGAGATTGCCGCCCGCCTCGGAAAGGATGCCGACTGGCGCGCCGAGATCGTTTCCCGTATGGCCGCCAACAAAGCAAAGGCCTATGACGGAAAAAAAGCCATTGAGGGTTTACAGGATTTTCTGACCAAAGTGGCTGCCGATCAGGATTAAGGGGGCCCCAACCGGCCCTGGGACAAGTATTTTTTAACGTTCTGGCACTAAGTTTAGGACGGGGCGGTGACTGCCGCCGCCCGCCTTGCAACCAATCGCCCCGGACAGGGGCCGGAGACCCGCTTCCCGCATGACCGTCCGCATCATTCCCCGGCTTGAGATCAAAGGCCCGAATCTGGTCAAAGGCATCCATTTCGAAGGGCTGCGGGTGCTTGGCAAACCGGAGGCCTTTGCCCGCCATTACTACGAAGCCGGCGCCGACGAACTGATCTATATCGATGCCGTCGCCAGCCTCTATGGACGCAACAGCCTGCTGCATATTGTCGAACGCACGGCGAGCGAAATTTTTATCCCGCTGACGGTCGGCGGCGGCCTGCGGTCCCTGGACGATATCCGCGAGGTTCTCCGGGCCGGGGCCGACAAGGTGGCGATCAATACGGCGGCGATCAAAGACCCGGACCTGATCCGCCAGGCGTCGCGCAAATTCGGATCGTCGACCATCGTTGTTCTGATCGAATATATCCGGCATGCCGATGGCCGCTATGAGGCCTACACGGATTTCGGACGGGAAAGCAGCGGCGTCGACGCCCTGGACTGGGCCCAGCAGGCTGTCGAGCTGGGGGCGGGGGAACTTCTCGTGACCTCCATCGACCGGGATGGAACC
>JADHTD010000087.1 GCA_016776525.1 Rhodospirillales bacterium | reverse complement strand
TGGTGGAAAACATCAGCCGTATCGATCCGCACCAACCCGGTAAGTCGAGACTGTCTATTCCCAGCAGCCACAAGAATGACGAATTGGGGCTGTTGGCTAATGCCGCCAATGAGTTTCTGGATGCCAGCGAACAGTATTTGATTGAACGCGGCCAGGCAGATGAAGCCCTGCGGTCCAGTGAAGAGCGTTTCCGGGACATTGCCGAATCCTCATCCGACTGGTTCTGGGAAATGGGCACCGACCTTCGCTACACTTATATGTCGGAGCGGGCTTTCGAACTTTTCGAACTGTCCCCTGATGATGTCTTAGGCAAAACCCGTGAAGAGTTGTCTATACTCAGAAAGTGGGTGATTGGAGCCGAGAAGGTCAGTGAACTGCATGAATTGGAAAAGAAACACCAACCTTTCCATGGGATCAGATACGCGATCCGTCTTAAAGATGGTTCAATCCGCTATTTAGAATTCAGCGGCAAGCCGACATTCGACCAAAACGGCACCTTTGTGGGTTACCGGGGATCAGGTAGCAATATTTCCGAGCGGATTCGCGCCGATGAAGCGCACCAGTTGCTATCCCAGACGATTGACAGCGTCGATATCGCCATTGCCTTGTTCGATAGCCAGGACCGCCTGGTCTTTTCCAATAACCGTTATCGCCAGCAGATGGAGGTCATCAGCGATATCCTGGTGCCCGGCGTAACCTTTGAAGAAATGCTTCGCACCATAGTAGCCCGCCGCCCGGTTCAAACAGCGGTCGGCCGTGAAGAGGCCTACATCCGGGAACGCCTTGACCATCACCGGAACCCAACCGGCCCCTTCATATTGCAGCGGGATGACCGCTGGGTTCAGGCCGAGGAAGTCCCTATACCGGATGGCGGCATCTTCGTCATCCTGACCGATATTACCGACCGTAAACAGGCGGAAGATGACGTCATCGCCAGGAACCGGCAACTGACGGCTCTCAACAGGATATCCGAAATTCTGCTGGCCCACCGCCCGTTAAAGGATATTTACCAGGATATTGTCCGTGAAATCAGTGCGCTCAGCGACTATCCAATCGTCTCCATTGCCTCGTTCAATGCCGAAAAGAATGAAATGAAGTTTGAGGCCTCGGTCGGAATTATCGATAACAAAAACGGGACATTGACGGTTCCCATTGATGAGGCAATGGCCGGGGTGGTCTTTAAGACGGGAGAACCCCTCATCGAAACCAACGCCCAGTCTCGCCATGAATACAAGAATAAAAGGTTGCGGGCTCTGGGTATCCAAACCCTTGTCTGCGTACCGATGTCCGTCGAGGGTCACGTAACCGGCGCCATCAGCTTTGCCCATACGGATCAAGTTGTCGTCGACGATGCCTTCGTTCAATGGGCCTTGAGCCTTTCCAACCACGTTGCCCTGTCGACCGAACGTATCCTCGCTGACGAGGCTTTGCGGGAAAGTGAGGAACAGTTCCGGGACCTGGTTGAAAGCACCAATGTCGTTGCCTGGGAAATGCGGCTGGATACCTGGCGGTTTTCCTATGTCTCCCCCCATGCCGAGAAACTTTTCGGCTATCCCATTGATGACTGGTACGCCAAGAATTTCTGGGCCGATCATATCCATCCCGATGACCGGGAGCGGGCGGTGGCCTTCGGTGTCGACAAGACGAAGCGGGGAGAAGACCATCAGTTTGAATACCGAATGATGACGGCGGACGGCCGGGTCGTCTGGGTTCACAATATCGCCACCGTGGAATCGGGACCGGACGGACCCAACACCATGCACGGATTTTTAATCGACATCACCAGCAGGAAACTGATGGAAGAAGCCATGCGCAATAGCGAGGAACGGTTCCGGGTTATTGCCGAGACGTCGCCGGTCGCCATTTTCATTTCTGAGATAAATGAAGGGGAGATTCTATATTGCAATACCGCGGCGGGGGATCTTCTGGATATGCCGGTGGTGGAAATTATGAGGTCATCGGTTACTGACTTTTATCAGCAAGCGGAAAGCCGCCAGCGGCTGGTAAGCCGGTTGAGGAAAGGTGAAACGGTTCGGAATGTCGAGGTCGGTTTCCGGCGGCAAAATGGGGAATCGGTATCGGTTCTTATCTCCTTACAGCAATTGCAGTTTAAGGAGGAAACAGCGGTTCTTTCGGCGGTCATGGACATTACCGATTTAAAGAACGCCCAGGCGCAATTGGTGCATTCCTCCAAGTTGCTGATGTTGGGTGAAATGGCGACCGGGATTGCCCATGAATTAAACCAGCCCTTAACGGCCATCAACAATTATGCCCAGGGCAGCCTGCGGCGGCTGCGTTCCGGCAGGGCTAATGTGGATGAAGTCATGGGCGCTATTGAGCAGGTCTCCGGGCAGGCCCAGAGGGCCGGTGAAATTATCCGTCAAATCAGGAACCTGGCCCGCAAGGAAGAACCGAAAAAGGTCCAAACCGATATCAACGCCACTGTTCGTGAGGCCGCAGGCCTGCTGGATTCCCTGGCTGTCCGCAAACAAGTTGATGTTCGCCTGAAATTGGGGAAGAGGCTGCCGGTGGTTATGGGGGATGCCATACAAATCCAGCAGGTTGTCCTGAATCTGGCCTGGAACGGCATGGAAGCCATGGAAGAAGGCAAAAACGACAACCACCAATTAATCATCGGCACCTCGCGTAAGGATAACGACTTCATTGAAGTTACGGTTCAGGACAACGGCCCCGGTTTGCCGGAATCCATCCGATCACGCCTGTTTGAACCTTTTTTCACGACAAAAAACGACGGGATGGGTATCGGACTTTCTATTTGCCGTTCTATAATCGAAGCCCATGGCGGGCAATTATTTGTTGATGATAAAAAGAGGGAAGGCGCCGCCTTTCACTTTACGTTACCGATAGGATCTTAAGGAAATGGGCTCTTCGGGTTTAAATGAACCTGTTGTCTATGTGGTGGATGACGATCCGGCGGTCTTGGATTCTGTCCGTTGGCTCGTTGAATCCGTTGATTTAAAGGTGGAAACCTATCCTTCCGGACGGGATTTCCTCGATTCCTACCAGCCGCATCAACCGGGGTGCCTCATTGCCGATGTCAGGATGCCGGGTATGAGCGGCCTGGAACTGCAACAGGAATTATCGGCCCGGGGCTATGGCATTCCAGTTATCATCATTACCGGTCATGGCGATCTGCCCATGGCCATCCAGGCCATGAAGGACGGGGCCTATGATTTCATCCAGAAGCCCTTTGGCGATCAGGCCTTGATCGACACCGTGCAAAAAGCCGTCGAGCAGAATTTAGCGACATCGAAGGAACGCCTCTTTCTGCAGGACATTCAGGAAAGACTGAACAAACTGACCCCTCGTGAAAAAGAAGTGCTCGATCAGGTTGTTGCCGGCGAACCGAATAAGCGCATCGCCGGAACGCTTGGGGTCAGCGAAAAAACCGTTGAGGCCCATCGCTCCAAAGTCATGGAGAAAATGCAGGCCAAGTCATTGGCCAATCTTATTAAAATGGTTGTCGTCGTCGACACCGATTAGGGGAAACCCCTATACCGGTTTCGGGGATTCCAGAATATTTCCCACGTCAAGAAAATCGTATCCTGTGTGTGTCCGGGACTTATTGAACTTTGGATTCCGAAGGGTGTTGACCGGAGGCCGGTTGATCATGGGAATTAAGAAAATGGCCGTTAAAGACCTGTGCGGGAAGGCTTGGCCCGCTGCACAGGGAGACTGAACGTCTCACCCTTGATCAACCCGGCGTTAGGAACAGCATAAAAATAAAATGAAGACATTGATGCAAGCGCCGTCAGACCGGAACACGACAGTCGAAATTTCAAACCACGGGTTTCGTGATGAAGTCATGACAGCCACCCGCCCCGTTGTTTTCCTTGTCAATGACGATGCTGGGGTCATGGATACCCTGAAGAGACTGGTTCCGTCGCTCGGCTATGACCTCGAGATGTATTCGGACGGGCCGGTTTTTTTGGATGGTTTGTCCATCGATACGGGCGGCTGTGTATTGCTTGATGTCCGGATGGCGGTTCCGAGCGGCGGCAACCTCCTTGTCGAGTTGACCAAACGGAAATGCCCTTTACCGGTCGTCGTTATGGCCGGTTACGGTGATTTGCAAACGGCCGTGCAGGCGATGAAGGACGGCGCTTATGATTTCCTGCAAAAACCTTTTGATGAGCCGGTCCTTGTCAAAACCATTAAAACAGCCGTCGCCAGAGGGCAAAAAGCGTTTGAGGAGGCCTACAGCGAATCGGAACTGCAACAGCGCTTTGACCGCCTCACGCTAAGAGAAGCGGAAGTCCTCGACTTGATTGTATCGGGCGAAAGCAACAATAAAATCGCCGTAAAATTGGATGTCAGCAAAAAAACCATTGAGAATCATCGTTTTAAAATTATGGATAAAATTAAGGCCAACTCATTGGCAAGCCTTATTAAATTGTCCATGAAAGCATGCCGGAATTAGGGGAATCCCTATGTCGTGTGCGGGAACTCCTGAATTTTATTATTTTTCGGAATCCGTAGAATTGGAAGCGTCGAAAGATTCTCCCCGATTTAGGGACTAGGGTTACGGACAGGGACACATCAAGATGCGCAGTAAATTAAGAGACGATTTCGTAGAATATCTGGCTCGATCCGCTGCCGTCTTGGTCGAGCAGGCCAGATCAACCGACCCCCGCGAAGCAATGGAAATTCTCAGCGAGGTCGAGGAAATCAAGGAACTGATGGATAAGACTTCCCATAAGAAGCCCCTCAGCCACGTGGATTTTGAATTCTGGAATAAGATTCTGGACAATTCCCCCAGTCCCAATATTCATTCGTCGGCTTATGGTACGGACATTGCGGCCGATGCTCTCGATGTTCATGCCCTGTCTGCCCCCTCCCTGGATGCGCTGACCAACCGCGAGCGGGAAGCGCTTTCCTATGTGACCAAGGGCTGTTCAAACAAAGATATCGCCGAGCAACTCGGCGTCCGCGAGATAACCGTTAAGGTTCACCTCAAATCCGTTTTCAGGAAACTTGGAGTTTCAAACCGAACCCAGGCCGCCAGGGTCGTTTGGGAAATCGGGCATGTTGATATGGATTCTCCTCCCCTCAGCAATGAGGAATCCTTGCCCAAGCCCCTTTCAAGACAAGGGACCCCTATGCCTCCCAAACTCGCCTCCTCCCCCAACAATCCATTTCTCGAGCTTGGCGGCGAATAAACGATAACCGGATACTCCCCTAAACAAGTCCGGAATAAATGAGAATTGGATATTATGAATTAAGGCGTGGGTGCCCCTCCACGCCTTAATTTTTTCTTTTTTTCGAACCCTTTAAAAGTTTTTTTGAACGGGTGACACCGTCACCCGAACCCTCCATACTGCCCCGGTCGGAAACAGGGAGGATCTGAATTTACATGGGGGGACTTGTCGGCTTTTCGGGCAATGAATTGCAGATGTGGGTGACTTTCGCCCTCATCCTGTCCGTTCTAGCCCTGTATGTTTCCGAGAAGCTGCCGATCGAAGTGACGTCGATCGCGGCCATCTGCGGGCTCCTCGTTTTTTTCCAGTTTTTTCCGATTGCCGGTGCCGATGGCGGCAACCTTCTTGGCGCCGACAAACTGTTGGCCGGTTTTGCCAACCCGGCCCTGATCACGGTCCTGGCCCTGCTGGTGGTCGGCCAGGGAATGGTCCGCACGGGCGTCCTCGAACGCGGTGCCCGCTTTGTGCTCGGCCTCGGCGGCGACCGGGCCTGGGTCTCCATCACCGTGGTGATGACCGTGGTCCTGGTGGTCAGCGCCTTTCTCAACAATATCCCCGTCGTCGTCATCTTCATTCCCATTATGCAGGTGTTGGCCGACAAGCTGAAACGGCCGTCAAGCAAACTGATGATGGGGTTGAGTTTCGCTTCCGTATTGGGCGGCATGACGACGCTGATCGGGTCCGGCACCAACCTGCTGGTTTCCAGCGCCCTCATCCAGGTCGGCGAGAGGCCGTTCTCCTTTTTTGATTTCACCGTCCCCGGCCTGGTCCTGGCCGGTGTCGGGCTGCTCTATGTGCTGATCGTCTGTCCCATGCTGCTGCCCGACCGGACCTCCTTGTCGCACAGGATCATGGAGCGGTCGGGCAAGTATTTCCTGGCCCAGATCACCGTCGAGGAAGGTTCATACCTGATCGGGCAGGTTGCCGTCGGCGGCGTGCTGAGCGTGTTGCACGATGTGCGGGTGCGGATGATCCTGCGCGGCGACCGGGTGGTGACGCCGCCCTACCATGATTTTGAAATTGAAATCGGTGACGTGGTCGTTATCGCAGCCTCGCGCAAGGCCCTGGCCGAAGCCATGTCGACCGATCCGAACCTGCTGGACCCGGCGACCCGCGAAAAAGAAGCCTACAGGATCGAAAATGACGAATCGCTGCGCATCGGCGAGCGGCTGCTGGCCGAAGTCATGGTGGCCCCGGCATCGCGCATGATTGGCCAGCGGCTGCGGGCAACCGGTTTCCAGGTCAGGACCCGCTGTTTCGTGCTGGGCGTTGAACGCCGCGCCCATATGATCCGCTCGCGCATGACCGATATTGCCCTGGAAGCCGGCGACGTGCTGCTGGTGCAGGGGCAGGCCGAGGATATCCGGGCGCTGCGCGGCAACCCGGATGTGGTGATCCTGGCCGGCACCTCGGAAGAACTGCCGGTCGTCCACCATGCCCACCGGGCCGGATTGATCTTTTTCGGTATCGTCGTGGCGGCGGCCACCGGCATCGTCCCCGTTGTGGTGGCGGCCCTGACCGGGGCCATGGCCATGGTCGCCGTCGGGGCGCTCAATATCCGTCAGGCGGCGCGCGCCGTCGATTCCAATATCCTGACCATGATTCCGGCGGCCCTGGCCATGGGGGCGGCCATGCAGGTAACGGGCGGTGCCGATTACCTGGCCCACGCCCTGATCAAGGCCTTGGCCGGGGCCGGACCGGTTGTCGTGCTGTCGGCCTTTTTCCTGTTCACGGCGATCATCGCCAATATCATCAGCGCCAAAGCCTGCGCCGTGCTGTTTACGCCGATCGCCGTCGGCATCGCCAAAGAAGTCGGCGTCGATCCCATGATCTTCGCCGTTGCCGTCGTCTTTGCCGCCAATTGCGCCATTGCGACGCCGATTGGCTACCAGACCAGCCTGCTGGTGATGGGGCCGGGGCATTACCGATTCGCCGATTATTTCCGGGCCGGGGCGCCGCTGATCATCCTTTTGTGGCTGGCTTTCACCATCTTTGCGCCCATCTACTACGGCCTCTGAAGAAAAACAGTCCAAGACTGTGAATTGACGTTGACGCCGTTCGCGCCCGCCCATATAAGGGCTTCGGGCCACGATCCCCCAACGGATCGCGACCCTTCTGTGAGGAAGGGAGTATAAAATGAATCCATCTCAGAAACCGGACACCCGTCCGGACAATCCAAATTTTTCATCCGGTCCCTGCGCCAAACGTCCAGGTTGGACTCCGCAAGCGCTTTCCAATGCGCTTCTCGGCCGGTCGCACCGTTCCAAGCCCGGCAAAATCCGCCTGCAAAAGGTTCTCGACGAAAGCCGCGACATCCTCGGCCTGCCCGACGATTACCGCATCGGCATCGTTGCCGCCTCCGACACCGGCGCCGTCGAAATGGCCCTGTGGTCGCTGCTGGGCGCCCGCGGCGTCGATATGCTGGCCTGGGAAAGCTTCGGTTCCGGCTGGATCACCGACGTCACCAAACAGCTGAAACTGGACGACGTGCGGACCATCAAGGCCGACTACGGCGAATTGCCGGACTTAGGCTCCGTCGATTTCAGCCGCGATGTGGTCTTTACCTGGAACGGCACCACCTCGGGCGTCAGGGTTGCCGACGGCGACTGGATCGCCGCCGACCGCCAGGGGCTGACCATCTGCGACGCCACCTCGGCCGCTTTTGCCATGGACCTGCCGTGGGAGAAGCTGGATGCGGTGACCTATTCCTGGCAGAAGGCGATGGGCGGTGAGGCCCAGCACGGCATCCTCATTCTCAGCCCCCGCGCCGTCGAACGGCTGGAAAGCTACACGCCGTCCTGGCCGTTGCCGAAAATCTTCCGCCTGACCAAGGGCGGCAAGCTGATCGAAGGCGTCTTCCGGGGCGAAACCATCAACACGCCGTCCATGCTGGTTGTCGAGGACGCCCTCGACGGTTTGGCCTGGGGTAGGTCCGTCGGCGGCCTGAAGGGGCTGATCGGCCGCGCCGAAGGCAACCTCAAGGCCATCACCGGCTGGGTCGAGGGCACCCCGTGGGTGGATTTCCTGGCCACTGAGCCGGCGCTCCGGTCGTGCACCTCGGTCTGCCTGAAAGTGGTGGATGATTGGTTCCAGGGACTCGACCCCGACCAACAAGCCGCCGCCGCCAAGCGCATTGCCGCCCTGCTCGACGAAGAAGGCGTCGCCTATGACATCGGTTCCTACCGGGATGCCCCGGCGGGTTTGCGGATCTGGGCCGGGGCCACCGTCGAACAGAAAGACCTGGAAGCCCTGTTCCCCTGGCTGGACTGGGCTTATCAAACCGTAAAGGCCGAGTTTTCGGCCTAAAGCAAATCCCGAGCGGACCGAAGGGTTGCGACGACGTATTTGCGAATACGAATACAAAATTTTAAGGAGCATAATAAAATGCCGAAAGTTCTGATTTCGGACAAAATGAGCCCGATGGCCGCCGATATCTTCAAAGACCGCGGCCTCGACGTTGATGTCAAACCGGGCATGACGCCCGAAGAACTGGAAGCCTGCATCGGCGAATACGATGGCCTGGCCATCCGCTCGGCGACCAAGGTGACGCCGAAAATCCTGGAAGCGGCCAAAAACCTGAAGGTCATCGGCCGCGCCGGTATCGGCGTCGACAACATCGATGTGCCCGCCGCCACCGGCAAGGGCATCGTCGTCATGAACACGCCGTTTGGCAATTCCATCACCACCGCCGAACACGCCATCAGCCTGATGATGGCCGTCGCCCGTCAGATTCCCCAGGCCAATGCCTCGACCCATGCCGGTAAATGGGAAAAGAGCAAATTCATGGGAACCGAACTGATGGGCAAGACGCTGGGCATTATCGGCTGCGGCAATATCGGCTCGGTTGTCGCCGAGCTGGCCCAGGGCCTGAAAATGAAGGTCATTGCGTCGGACCCCTTCCTGTCGCTGGAACGGGCCGCGGATATCAGCGTCGAGAAGGTGGATCTGGACGAGTTGTTCAGCCGCGCCGACTTCATCAGCCTGCACACGCCGCTGACCGACGCCACCCGCAACGTCATCAACGCCGAAGCCATCGCCAAGATGAAAAAGGGGGTGCGCATCGTCAATTGCGCCCGTGGCGGCCTGGTTGTCGAGGAAGACCTCAAGGCGGCCCTGGAGAGCGGCCAGGTGGCGGGCGCTGCGCTGGATGTCTTTGCCGAGGAACCGGCCAAGGAAAACGACC
>JADHTD010000086.1 GCA_016776525.1 Rhodospirillales bacterium | reverse complement strand
CGGCGAGTCCGTGAAAAGCTGCGCCATGCTGGCCGTGCAGGCCGACGGCGCCGACGTCCAGACCATCGAAGGGTTGGCCAACGGCGACACCCTGCACCCCATGCAGGAGGCCTTCCGCGAGCACCACGGCCTGCAATGCGGCTACTGCACACCCGGCATGGTGATGAGCGCCGTTTCCCTGGCCAAGGAAAACCCGGACCCCAGCGACAAGGAAGTCCGCCACTGGCTGAACGGCAATATCTGCCGTTGTACCGGTTACCAGAACATCGTCACCGCCATCCGGGCCGGTGCCAAAGCCATGAACGGCTAGAGCGGGATCGGGAAAACAGCCATGTATGATTTCGACTATCAGCGTCCAACCTCGAAAGAAGCCGCCATCGAGGCCCACAAGGCATCCGACGACGGCATGTTCCTGGCCGGTGGCCAGACCATGATCCCGGTCCTCAAACAGCGTCTGGCGATGCCGTCCCTGGTCGTCGACCTGGGCGCCATCGGCGACCTGGCGGGGATTGAGCGATCCGGTGACACCATCCAGATCGGCGCCATGACGACCCATGCCGCCGTTGCCGCTTCCGATGTGGTTAAAGATGCCATTCCCGCCCTGGCCGTGCTGGCCGGTGTGATCGGCGATCCGCATGTGCGCAACCGGGGCACCATCGGTGGTTCCGTCGTCAATAACGATCCGGCCGCCGACTACCCGGCCGGGCTTCTGGGGCTCGGCGCCACCGTTGTCACCGACCGCCGCCAGATCGCCGCCGATGACTTTTTCCTCGGTATGTTCGAAACAGCCCTGGAAGAAGGCGAACTGGTCACCCGCATTGATTTCCCGGTGCCGGAGAAAGCCGGTTACCTGAAATTCGAGAACCCGGCTTCGGGCTATGCCATCGTCGGCGTTATGGCCTCGACCGGGCCCGCCGGCACACGGGTCGCCGTTACCGGCGCCGGCCCCGGTGTCTTCCGGGTGGAAGCCATGGAACAGGTCCTTAGCCAGTCCTTCACCGCCGACGCCCTCGACGGCATTACCGTTCCCGCCGACGGGCTCAACAACGATATTCACGCTGCCGCCGACTACCGCGCCCACCTGATCGGCGTTATCGCACGCCGTGCAGTCGAGGCCGCTACCGGCGCTTAAAAAAGAACAAAAATAATGAACAACTTCGGAATTGGCCAAGCGGTCCGGCGGGCGGAAGACGTCCGTTTTCTGACCGGCGCCGGCACCTTCACGGACGATATGAACATCGATGGCCAGGCGCATGTCTATTTCCTGCGCTCAGCAACGGCCCACGGCATCATCAACTCCATCGACACCGCCGACGCCCAGCAAGTCCCAGGCGTCATTGCCATCTTCACCGGCGAAGATACGGAAGCCGACAAACTGCCGCCGCTGCAATCCTTTACCCGGGTCAAAAACCTGTCCGGTGAGGACAACTACGTGCCCCGGCGCCCGGCCCTGAACCGGGTCCGGGTCCGCTTCGTCGGCGACCTAGTCGCCATGGTCATTGCCGAAACGGCGATAGCCGCCCGCGACGCCGCCGAGTTGATCTATGTCCACATGGAAGACCTGCCGTCGGTCGTCAACACGGCCCGGGCGCTGGATGACGATGCTCCGGTGCTGTGGGAAGACAATGCCAGCAACCTCTGTGTGCACTGGGAAAACCGGGACAAGACCGCCGTCGAAGAAATCTTTGCCGGAGCCCCGTATGTCGCCGAGGTTACCTTCGTCAACAACCGGCTGATCGCCAATCCCATGGAACCGCGCGCCGCACTGGCCGATTACGACCCGGAAATGGATGTCACGACGCTGCATTGCCCGATCCAGGGCGTCGTCCGCATGGCCTCCACCCTGGCCACCCGCATCCTCGACATCCCCATGGAAAAAATGCACGTGGTCGCCAAGGACGTCGGCGGCGGCTTCGGGGTGCGCTCCAAATGCTACCCGGAAAACCTGCTGATGGTGTGGGCGGCGAAGAAACTGCAACGCCCCCTGAAATGGCTGGGCGACCGCAACGACACCATGGTTTCCGACAACCACGGGCGCGACCAAGTGACCGTGGCCCGGCTGGCCCTGGACACCGACGGCAAGATCCTCGCCATGTGGGACGACAGCATCGCCAACATGGGCGCCTATACCTTTGAGATGGGGCCGACCATTCCGACCCTGATCGGCCAGCGCTCCATGGGCACGGCCTACGCCGTCCCGGCGCTGTATCATTCGATCCGCTGCGTCTTCACCAATACGACGCCGGTAGACAGCTATCGCGGCGCCGGACGGCCGGAATCGGTCTACGTCATGGAACGGCTGATGGAGGAAGCGGCCCGCATTACCGGCCTCGACCCGGTGGAAATCCGGCGGCGCAATTTCATCCCGCTCGACGCCTTCCCCTACACCAACACCCAGAACATCCCCATCGACAGCGGCGAGTTCGAAACCATTCTGGATAAAGCCCTGGAAAAGGCCGACTGGGCCGGATTCGGAGACCGCCGTCGGGACTCGGAAAACCGCGGCAAGCTGCGAGGCATCGGCATCGGATTTTCCCTGGAAACGTCGGGCGGCTTCGAGAAGGAGCACAGCCGGGTGCGCATCGACGCCGACGGCACGGCCACCGTCTATGTCGGCACCTTCAGCCACGGCCAAAGCCACGAGACGGTGTTTCCGCAAATCGCCCATGAGCTGCTCGGCATTGACTACAAAAACATCCGCTTCATCGACGCCGCCGATAATTTTGTGGTGCCGGCGGGTGCCGGAACGTCGGCGTCGCGGTCGTCGATGATGGGCGGCGGCGCCATCCACGGGGCCTGTATGCTAGCCATCGACAAGGGCAAAGCCATCGCCGCCCACCTGTTGCAGGCGGATGCGGCCGAGGTCGCCTTTGCCGACGGCGTCTTCAGCGCCGGCGGCGGCAGCGTCACCTTTGCCGAGGTTGCCGAGGCCGCCCATGATGCGGACCGCCTGCCCGACGGCATGCAGCCCGGCTTTGATGAAAAGCACATGTACGAGCGGTCTTCGGATAATTTCAATTACCCCAACGGCTGCCATATCGCCGAGGTGGAAGTGGACCCCGAGACCGGCGTCGTCACGGTGGAACGCTACACCGGCGTCGATGATAACGGCGTCATCCTCAACCCAATGGTGGTGCATGGCCAACTGCACGGCGGCATCGCCATGGGCCTGGGACAGGCGCTCTTTGAACAGACCGACTATGAGGAAGGCAGCGGCCAGCTGATCTCGGCCTCTTTTATGAACTACAACGTGCCCCGGGCCTGGCAATTGCCGACCATGGAAGTCGGCTCCCATTCGGTGCCGTGCAAGACCAATCCGCTGGGCGTCAAGGGATGCGGCGAAAGCGGCACCTGCGCGGCGCCGCCGGCCGCCGTCAATGCGGTGCTCAATGCGCTGAAGCCCTTGGGCGTTACCCATATCGATATGCCGATGACCCAGGACCGGGTCTGGCGGACCATTCAAGAAGCGAAAGCTTCCCAATCATAATTCCCAAAAGGAGAAACCAAATGTTTTTCACCTGCGCCCCCCATTCCCATCGCGCCCCCGCCGACCAGGGCAGCACCGTTACCGTGACCGACGGTTCCAAATCGCTGGTCGTTGACCTGCACTGCCACAAGCAATCGATGACCGTCGGCGACAAGATGAAGGCGGAAGCCGAGAAAGCCGGCCGCATGGCCCTTCAGTACGGCAGCGACCTGACCAAGAAGATCAACCGGGAACAGTTGGAAACCATCATCCCGAAGATGACCGACCTCAATGAACGGCTCGCCGACATGGACCGCATGGGCGTCGATATACAGGCCATCTGCGTCTCGCCCTATCAGTACTATTACTGGGCCGACGCCGAACTGGGCCGCGAAACTTCCCGCGAGATCAACGACGAAATGGCGGAAACCGTCGCCCAGCAGCCGGACCGCTTGGTCGCCTTGGGCACCCTGCCCATGCAGAACACGGATATGGCCATCGCCGAAATGGACCGCTGCATCAATGAACTTGGCTTCCGCGGCTTCGAAATTTCCACCCATATCAACGGCGAGGAACTGAACATCGAGCGCCTGGAGAAATTCTGGGCCAAGGCCGAGGAATTGGATACTGTCGTCTTCATCCACCCGGACGGTTTTACCCACGGCCAGCGCATGCAGGACAATTATTTCCTCAACGTCATCGGCCACCCGGTGGAATCGACCCTGGCCATCAGCCACATGATCTTCGGCGGCGTCCTGGAACGCTATCCGGGCCTAAAGGTGGTGGTCGCCCACGGCGGCGGTTACGTACCGGCCTACGCCGGGCGCATGGAGCATGCCTACCATGCCCGCGCCGATGTGCGTGAAGACCTGCCCAACCCGCCGTCCCACTACCTGAAGAAGTTATACTTCGACACCATGGTCTTCGACCCGGACCAGTTGGGCGTGCTGATCGAAACATACGGCGCCGACAAGATCGTGCTGGGCACCGACTATCCCTACGACATGGGCGAGGACGACCCGGTCGGCCTGGTCAACAAGGTCAAGGGACTGAGCGACCATGACCGGACCTGCATCTGCGGGCATAATGCGGCTCAATTGCTCAAGATTGAGAGTTAATTTTACTGGAGCTTTTCCCCTACCCAACCGCACCTGGGACAAGCTACAGAGGCCGGGTTCCAAAAATAAGAGGCACATTATGATACCGATGATCGACGCCCACCATCATATCTGGCGGCAGGCCGATCTGGCCTGGCTCAACGGTCCCATGCAACCCCGTATATTCGGTGATTACAAATCGATCATGCGGGATTATCCGATCAACGAATTCCGGGATGATCTGAAGGATTCCAATGTCGTCGCCTCGGTCTATTGCCAGACCAACTGGCCGAAGGGGCAGGACGTCGATGAGGCCGCCTGGGTGCAGTCGGTGGCCGATGAAAGCGGCTGGCCGATGGCCATCGTCGGCTACGCCGACCTGATGAACCCTGATGCAGCGGATGTTCTCAAGGCGCAGAGCCAATATGCCAATATGCGCGGCATCCGCATGCAACTGCACTGGCACGAGGAAGAACTCTACCGCTTCCAACCGACCCCGGACCTGATGAACGATCCGCTGTTCCGCCGCAACCTAGGCCTACTCAGGGACTACGGCTGGCTCTTTGAATTACAGGTTTTCCCGTCCCAGTACGAGGACAGCGCCAAACTGGTGGCCGCCTTCCCGGATATCGATTTCGTGCTGCTGCACGCCGGTATGCTGGTATCCACCGACGACGCCGTGCGCGGCCCCTGGCGCGAGGGGCTCAAACGGTTGGCCGAGCAGCCCAACGTTTTCACCAAGCTGTCAGCCCTGGGCACCTTTATCAACGCCAATTCGGTCGACCACATCCGCGACGTGGCCTTGGAGACCATTGGCATCTTCGGCTTTGAGCGCTGTGTCTTCGGCAGTAATTTCCCTATCGAGAAGCTGTGGACGACCTATAAGGAACTGTCCGACGCCCATCGGGAGGCCCTCAGCAGTTTGGCCGTCGAACAGCAGCGCGCCATTTTCTTTGAGAATGCCAAGCGGCTCTATAAAATAGATATCGACGGTTAACCGGCAATCGGAGGGGGATAAAGCGATGGCACTCTATCTGGATTACGACACCGAGGCCTTAAACAACCAGTACAACCCCCGTTTCTGGGTGCCGGATGCTGAAGTCCATACCAAGGCGACGACGGCCCGCAGTCAGGCGGCTATCAAAAAATTGGACGGCCAGTTCAACATCTCCTATGGCGACAGCGACGATGAAATTCTGGATGTCTTTCCGGGCACCGGCACCGACGATCCGGTCCGGGTCTTCTTCCACGGCGGCGCCTGGGTCCGCAATACCAAGGCCGATGCCTGTTATGCCGCCGACACCCATGCCGAGGCCGGGGCGCTTTTCGTCGCCGTCAACTTTTCCAAACTGACGGCGGTGCCGCTGGCCGAGATGATCCGCCAGAGCCGGGCCGCCGTCGCCTGGGTCTACAACAACATCAAAGACTACGGCGGCGACCCTCGGCGCATTTATCTCGGCGGCCATTCGTCGGGTGCCCACCAGAGCGGCATGGTGATGGGCACCGACTGGTCCGACTGGGGCCTGCCTGCCGACGTCATCAAGGGGGCAACGTTGCTGAGCGGCAATTACGACCTCTACCCCCTGTCCCTGACCAGCCGCAACGACGATATGAAATTGCAGACGCCGGAAGAGGTCAAAGCCCTGTCGCCGATCCACTGCATCCCGGAACGGGGCTGCCCGTTGGTTGTCGCCACCGCCGAACACGACAGCAACGAGTTTATACGCCAGAGCGATGCCTATTTTGAGGCCTGGACGGCGACCGGGCATCCGGCCGAGCGCCTCATCGTTGACGGCGCCAACCATTTCAGCATCACCCAGGCCCTGGGTGATGCCGAGTCGGACTTGGCCCGGGCCGCTCTCACACAGATGCAGTTGTAGGCACCGGCATCCCGGTCATCATGGAGGCTTCGCGATGAAACTGATTTCTTTCCAGGATGGACGCATGCCGGGCATCGGCGTGCTCGACGATGCCGAAGGCGCCGTCATTGACCTCAGCGCCGCCGGCCTGTCCTCGGACATGACCAGCTTTATCGAACTGGGCTCCGAAGGCCTGCAACGGGCCATGGAAACCTGCATGGACCCGGTCGCCGTGCTCGACCCTGAAGACATTTACCTGACCGCCCCGATCCCGACGCCGCGGCGCAACATCTTCTGCGTTGGGCGCAATTACCACGACCACGCCAAGGAATTCCACGAAAGCGGCTTCGATGCCTCGGAAAAGGACAAGGTTATTCCCGATCACCCGATGATCTTTACCAAGGCGACGACCAGCGTCATAGGCCCCGGCGAGGACCTAGACCTCAGCCTCGACCCGACGGGTACCACCGATTACGAAGGCGAACTGGGTGTCATCATCGGCCCCGGCGGCCGCGGCATCGCCAAGGATGAGGCCTACAACCATGTCTATGGCTATACCATCATCAACGACATGACGGCGCGCACCCTGCAACACCAGCACAAGCAGTGGTTCATCGGCAAAAGCCTTGACGGCTATTGTCCGATGGGGCCGTGTCTGGTGACGGCGGACGAAATCGGCGACGTCGCCAAGCTGCAACTGACCACCACGGTCAACGGCGAGAAACGCCAGGATGCAGTAGTCGCCGACCTGATTTTCGATATCCCGACGCTGATCGAGACCATTTCCGCCGGCATCACCCTGCTGCCCGGCGACATCATCGCCACCGGCACCCCGGTCGGCGTCGGTATCGGCTTCGATCCGCCGGTGTTTCTCAAATCCGGCGATACGGTGGCGGTTACCGTCAGCGGCATCGGCACCCTGGAAACACCTGTTATATGAGCGGTATTCCCCGCCGTTTCCACGCTGTCTTCTTCGCCCTGATCGCCTCTGCGCTGTTCACCGGCAACCACGTCATCGTCAAACTGATCGCCGGCGAAGTCCATCCGTTTGAGATCGCCTTCTTCCGGTGCGCTTTTGGATTACTGTTTCTGGTCCCCTGGTTCCTGCACGGCGGCATGGCCAAGATGCGGACCAGCCGGATCAAGCTGTTTGCCTTTCGCGGCTTCCTTAACGCCATCGCCATGATGTCCTTTTTCACCGCGCTGAGCTTGGTGCCGCTGGCCGAGATTACCGCCATCAGCTTTACCGCACCGCTGTTCGCCACCTTGATGGCCATCCTGATCCTCAAGGAAACGGTCGGCTGGCGGCGCTGGCTGGCCCTGTTCGCCGGCATCGTCGGTATGCTGGTGATTGTCCGCCCGGGTTTCGATGAACTGAGTTTCGGCCTGCTCCTGGCGATTTTCGCATCCGCAACCTGGGGTTTCGTGACGGTTGTCGTCAAGAAATTGACAACCACCGAATCCAGCGTCGCCATCAGCGCCTATATGATGGTTTTCATGTTCCCGATAACCCTGTTGTTCTCGCTTCCCTATTGGACCTGGCCGGACATCGAAGCCCTGTTCTGGATGGCAGCGATTGCCGGCATGGCCACTTTCGCCCAGGTCTGTCTGGCCGAGGCCCTCAAATATTCGGATGCCAGCGCCATCGTGCCCTACGACTTTACGCGGCTGCTGTGGGCGGCCCTGTGGGGTATTCTCTTCTTCAGCGAGGTGCCGGATATCTGGCTGTGGACCGGCGGCGTCATCATCTTCACCAGCACGGTCTTCATCGCCCGGCGCGAGGCCCAGTTGAAGAAGGCGGCGCATAAGGATGGAAACGTCGACGGTGCCGAACCGTCGCCATAATTGGGCTATACTCTGCGCCGGACTGAATAAGGATGACAGGCACGCGATGATCGAGATCACGCAATATAAGGGACAAAAGGTTGCCGTCGTCGGCCTCGGCCGTTCGGGGATGGCGGCAGCCCACGCTTTACAGGCGGGCGGCGCCGAGGTGCTGGCCTGGGACGATAACGCCGAAGCCCGCGCCCGGGCCGAAAAGGCCGGTTTTTCTACGGCTGATCCGGCGCAGGTCGATTGGTCCGCGATCGCTGCCCTGGTCCTCAGCCCCGGCATTCCCCTGACCCACCCGCAACCGCATCCGGCGGCCCGGCTGGCGCAAGAGGCCGGGTGCCCGGTTATCGGCGACATCGAATTGCTGTATCGGGCGGTCCCTGAGGCCACCACTATCGCCATTACCGGCACCAACGGTAAATCGACGACGACGGCGCTGACCGGGCACATCCTGGAGACGGCAGGTTTGGAAGTGGCAGTCGGCGGCAATTTGGGGCTCCCGGTGCTGGAGCTGCCGAAACTGGACAAGGACGGTATCTATGTCCTGGAACTGTCGTCCTATCAGCTCGACCTGCTGCAGGACGCCGCCTTTGATATCGCCGTGCTGCTCAACATCACGCCAGACCATCTGGATCGCCACGGCGATATGGACGGTTACGTCGCCGTTAAAGCCAGCCTTTTCGACCGCCTCAAGGGACCCAAAATCTCCATCTGCGGCATAGACGACGAACCTTCCCGGATGATTTGTGAAAGCCTCGTTCGCGAGGACCAGCCGTCACCAATAGCGGTTTCCGGGACGACGCCGGTAGCCAGCGGCGTTTATGCCGAGGATGGCGTACTCATAGAATGGCCGGACAGGGGCCGCACAAGTATTGACCTGACAACCATCTCCACCCTGCCGGGGACCCACAATCATCAGAACGCCGCCGCCGCTTATGCCGCCGCCCATGCCGCAGGGGTTTCGTCAGAGGATATCGAACGGGGACTCCGCTCCTTTCCCGGACTGGCTCACCGCCAGGAACTGGTTGCCACCATCGGCGATGTCTCTTTTGTCAATGACAGCAAGGCGACCAACCCGGAAGCCGCCGCCCGGGCCCTGTCGTGCTATGGAAACATCTACTGGATCGCCGGTGGACGCGGCAAAGAGGGCGGCCTGGAAGCCCTGACGCCATACCTGGGGAACATCCGTCATGCTTTTCTCATCGGCGAAGCCGCCGGACTCCTGGCCGAAAAACTGGGGGATAAAGTGCCGGTGACCC
>JADHTD010000085.1 GCA_016776525.1 Rhodospirillales bacterium | reverse complement strand
GCAGCCCGTCCGTCCGCACCGCCGCAGGCCCGCCCGCGCCCGGCTCAGCAACCCCAAGCTCCCGCCGCCTCCCGGCCGGCGGCCAAGGCTCCTCCGGCCCGGCTCAAGCCGACCACGATCCCCGGCAAGCCAAAACCGGCGGCAGCAGAGGCTAAACCGCAGGCTACCGCCCAGGTCCGGCCTGTTCAGGCTAAGCCGCAGCCGGAAGCAAAGCCGAAGGCCTTTGCCAAGATCACCCCGAAAAAGGTGCCTGCTTCCGAAGCCATTCCGGGAACACCACCTCCGGCTGCCCTGAAGACCACCGCCGCGGCCCCTGCCCGGACGGCCGCCAAGATCCGGCCTGCGGCGCCGTCCCAGCCAAAACCAAAGGCCCTTGCCAGGGTCACGCCGAAAAAAATTCCGGCTTCAGAAGCCATTCCTGGAACGCCGCCGCCGCCAGTTGTGAGGCCGCAACCGGCGACGGATGAAGGCGTTATGAAACAGGCAACCGTTACCTTCAACAAGGCGCCGGCCCAGAAACCGGCGGCGAAGGCGGTTATCCGTCCGGTCCCCGCACCGGATCCTGCAAAGCAGGAATCTGCCGTCGTTCACCGTCTCCACCCCGCCGGCGGGCGTAAGCAAGGGAGTGCCTAATGAGCCGCCTTGATGACCTTCTTGTCCACCATCCGATACCGTCCTGGCGTCCCGTTGCCTGGCCGGTAATGATTTTGCTGACGATCTTGCTGATCTGGGCCAATTCCGCCCAGTTGGACGAAGTCTCCGTGGCTACCGGCGAAGTGCTGACGATCTTGCTGATCTGGGCCAATTCCGCCCAGTTGGACGAAGTCTCCGTGGCTACCGGCGAAGTGGTGCCCCTGGGAAACATCAAGGTCATCCAGCACCTAGAAGGCGGCATCATCAAGGAAATCCACGTCAAGGAAGGTGACGTCATTACCGAAGGCCAGGAACTGATCCTGCTCGATTTGGCGTCCTCCGGCGTCAACCGCGAAGAACTTGTCGTGCGCCTCGACAGCCTGATCCTGACCGGCGCCCGGCTGGAAGCGGAGGCCAAGGGCCGGGACAGCATCCGCTTTCCCAAAGAAGTCGCGGCGCGCCGCCCACAGGTGGTTTCCTCCCAGCGGCAAGCCTTTGATGCCCGCAGAAGGCAGATTTCCTCTTCGCAGGGAATTCTCAAACAGCTTGTCCGTCAGCGCCAATTGGAGGTTTCGGAATTGACCGCCAAATTGCGAGCCACGGAAAAGAACCTGAAATTGGCGCGCGGCCGATTTGAAATGTCAAAATCCCTGCTGGCCGATGGACTGACCCCAAAGATCGAACATTCCAAAGTGGAAGCGGAAGTGGAAACCCTGGAAGGTGAACGGCAAAGTATCCTGCCGTCCATTCCCCGCTCCCGCTCCGCCGTCAGCGAAGCCAAGGGACGCCTGGAGGAGGAAGTCAGCCGCTTCCGCCGGGAAGCCCAGGACGAACTGGGTGATACCATACAGAATATCGGCCGGGTCCGCGAATTGCTGTCAAAAGCCACGGAACAGGGTTTGCGCGCCATGATCAAGAGCCCCATTAACGGTGTCGTCAAGAACATGCGCTACAACACTATCGGCGGCGTCGTCAGCCCCGGTGAAGCGATCATGGAAGTCGTTCCGACCGGCGACCAATTGGTCATCGACGCCCGGCTGAAACCGACCGACCGTGGTTATGTGGAAGCAGGTCAACCGGCAACGGTAAAAATATCAACTTATGACTTCGTCCGGTATGGCGGCCTCGAAGGCACCGTCAGTCTTGTTGCGCCGGACAGCAGCACCGACGAACAAGGCAATCCCTACTTCCGCTTGGTTGTCGAAACCAGTAAAGCCTATCTCGGTGATGCAGAAGGAAAGCTTCCGATCATGCCCGGCATGGAAGCGACCGTCGATGTCCACACCGGCACCAAATCTGTCATGGATTATCTCATCAAGCCGGTTCTGAAACTCCGCCACGAAGCCTTCCGCGAGCGGTAAACCGCACCCCCGCCCCTTCATTTTACGGCAGGTTTAGGATCGAATCGGAAAGACTAAAACTTTATAATCATTTATGTTTGTTTAAGTTTTTTGTATATAGGATTTGGGTATTGAGTGGCGATTCGTTACCTTGATGACCGTCGAGGGATAATCGCCATGCAAGCCGCTCTGGGGTGCATGGCCACCGGACGGAGGGGTATTAGGGGAAAAGACTAAGCATGTCCTTTACGACAATCATTGCGGTAATTATCGCCTTCGGCCTGTTTTTAGGTGCCATCGTCTCCAGCACCGATAACTATTGGGTCTTTGTCGACCTCCCCAGTTTCGTCATGGTGGTCGGCGGCACCCTGGCTTCGGCCTTTATTTCCTACGAAGCCCGCTATGTCATTTTATCTTTGAAACTTATTGTCCGCATCGTCTTCTCCCCGACCATGGGCCGCAACCTTCTGAAATCGGAAGTCGGCCGGGTCATCAAATGGGCCTACACGGTTCAGAAGAATGGCATTCCCGCCCTTGAATCCGAAGCCAAAAAATCCGTTCGCGGCGACCGTTTCCTGAAATTCGGGGTTGATATGGTGGTCAGCGGTTATACCGGAGCGGAAGTCAAAGAGATCATGACCAACACCATCGAAACCACCTTTGGCCGCAACACGGTGCAGGTGAATATCCTCAAAATGATGGCTGCCGCCTCGCCGGCTTTCGGTATGATCGGAACCCTTGTCGGCCTTGTCATCATGCTGGGCAAGATGGGTGACGACCCGACCCAGCTTGGCCCCGGCCTGTCGGTGGCCCTGATCACCACCCTTTACGGAGTGCTCTTCGCCCGGCTCATCTATATGCCGGCTGCCGCCAAAATCCTGCAACGTGAGCAAATTCTCCGTTTCCGTAATTATCTGGTTGCCGAGGGCCTGACCCTTTTGGCCGATAAAAAAAGCCCCCGTTACATCCAGGACAAAATGAACAGCTATCTGGACCCGTCCATCCACTTCAACATCGATAAAATGAGGCGTTAATCCGGCACCTGCGGCCGGACCGCATTAAATACGCCTAAGGACAACGCCGTGGCATTAGCAAACGAACCAGAAGAAGCAGAAGCCGAAGATTGGCTAACCACCTATGCCGACGCCATTACCTTGCTGATGGCCTTCTTCGTCATGCTGGTCTCGTTTTCCAAAATCGATATTCCTCTTTATGAAAAAGTGGCGGCGGGCATCAAGAATGAAATCGGCAAGGACTCGTCAAAGAGCCCGACCGAACTCCTGAAAATCAACATCCAGGACGCCGTCTACAACATGCAGGCTGATGAAGCCGTGAAAGTTGAAAACGACGATAAGGGGATCGTTATCGAATTGGCCAGTTCCGCTTTCTACAAACCCGGTTCCGCCGATATCCGCGAGGAAGCTTTCCCGGTCCTGCAACAGATGTTCGAGATGCTCAACAACCGCAAATACCGCACTTATGTCGTCGAGGTGGAAGGACATACCGACGACGACCCCATCCATACGGTCCGCTTTCCGTCTAACTGGGAACTATCGGCAGGACGCGCCACTCGGGTCGTCCGCTTCTTTATTGAAGAAGGTATGGACATTGAACGCCTGAAGGCGGTCGGCTACGGGGATACCCGCCCCAAGGTCCCCAACCGGGACGCCGACGGCAAGGCGATTAAGGAAAATCAGTCTGAAAACCGCCGGGTCAACTTGCGCGTCTATCCGATGGATATCGACGACCACCAGAAAATGCAAAAAAAGATCAAATTGCTGGACCTCAACCAGGACGTCGAACAGGAAATGAAGGACGCCCAGAAACAGCAGGAGCAGGAGCAGCAACAGCGCCAACAGCAGCAACAACCCGGTCAGGTCATTCAGCAGGCCCCTACGCCGATCCAGAACCTGCCGCCGCCCCGGCCGCAATAACGCCCGCCGTTGCCGGTATTCGAACACAAAAAAAGCCGCCCTGGGGCGGCTTTACTGTATCGGAAATCCGGTCAGGGTGACCTGCCGTCAATCTTCCAGCAGGATGATTTCCTCTTGTTCTTTGGCGATGAAGGTTCCGTCCCAGACCTTTTGGGCCTGGACGCCGATATCGTCCATGAAGGCATCGTTGTGTTCCGGATCATGGTGGAAGATGGCCATCTGTTTGACGCCCGCCTCCTGGCACAACTTGACGCCTTCCTGCCACGTCGAATGCCCCCACCCAACATGGCTTTCATATTCTTCTTCGGTGTAGGTGCAATCGTAAATAACTAGATCGGCGCCATCGATGAGGCCCAGGATATTCTGGTCGAGTTCACCGGGAACATGTTCCGTGTCGGTAATGTAGCAGGCCGACTTGCCCTTATAATTAATGCGATAACCGGTGGCGTCATTGGGATGCCTCAGGGGCGCCGTCTTGATTTCCACATCGTCGTAGAGTTGGAAATGGTCGCCGGCGGAAAAGTCCTCGAATTTGATGTCGGCCTGCATGGCTTCCAGCGGCACCGGGAACATGGGATTATCCATCTGGCTGGCGAGCACGTTGAGCACGCCGCCTTTGTCCTTGAGATGCCCGGCCATGATATGGATTTTACGGTCGGGGTTGTAGGCCGGCACGAAAAACGGGAAGCCGTTGATATGATCCCAATGGGTATGAGTCAGCAGGATGTGGGCCGTCTTGATATCAAGGCGCTGCATTTCCATGCCCAGACCGCGGATACCGGTCCCGGCATCCAGCACGAAATGGCGGTCGCCGATCTGCACTTCAATACAACTGGTATTACCGCCGTAGCGGATATGATCCGCCGACGGACAGGCAATACTGCCGCGGACGCCCCAGAATTTAACTTTAAACGTCATTCCTACGCCTCGTTAACGAAGCAAAAACGTAAGCTTCCTCCAACAAATGCAGCTTACAGCCCCGATTTCCAATTAGAAAGCTATCATCATCCTATTTTATTCACAATATCAACGGCATGACTACTAATTCAGACTTATTTCGACCCCGATGTCCAATCCCAGGCTCTGATCGGCCCGCCCTTGGTTGACGGCGATTTCCAGCAACCCGTTCGAATTTTCGTACCAGAACGGTGTTGCCGGGGGAACATCGGAAAATGTTGAAGCCCTGATAATGTCTTTCCCCGCGATAAGTATCTTCTGTTCCGCTGACAACTTGCTGACACGCAGGCCGGTCACCGCATTCCCGAAACGATCGACATAAACGACTTCCGCCAGGTCGTCCGGCCAGTCGGGGCAAAACATTGTCCCCGTGTTTTGCTCAGAACAGCCGGGCGGATGCTCTCTTTCTCCTTTGGTAATCGCTGTTGCCAACCTACCCGCAATCGGGGCGAACAGGTCGCGGCCATGGAAACTGGCCGACATCCGTTCCGGCCGCCAGTCGATTTCCCACCACCGGGCTGCGCCTTCAGCCCGCCTTACGAGGAGTTCGAACAGTCCGTTATCCGGACCAACGAACCAGCGGTCATTGGCCAACAGAACACCGGCCCGGCGGTTGCTGCCGACACCGGGGTCGACGACGCAGAGAAAAACGCTGCCAGCAGGAAACCCTGCACAAAAGGCCGACAGCAGGTAAGCAGCCGCTTTCGGATTTGCGGCGGGGGCATCAGCCATTAGATTGACTTGGGGCAGGCCCGGCGCTTCGGCATGCAAAACGCCTTGCATCTGACCGATATAAGGGCCTTCATGACCGAAGTCGGTAAACAGCACAATCATAGGGCCAGATTAAGGGGACCGGATATCAGGTCACCGCAAGGGTTGCCGGATCGATGGCTTCCATCATTGCCTGGCGGACCTTTTCGAAGGCCCGTACTTCAAGTTGGCGAATCCTCTCGCGGCTGATGCCATAGTGCTCGCCAAGCGTTTCCAGGGTCACCGGATCATCTTTCAGACGCCGTTCCGTAAAGATATGGCGTTCACGCTCCGACAGTGTTTCCAGGGCTTCAAACAGGAGGCTTCGCCGATAACTGAATTCCTCGTTGTTGGCCAGCAGGTGTTCCGGCGAGGGCCCATCGTCTTCCAGGGTGTCCTGGAATTCGAGGTTCTCGTCTTCACCGACGCTCAATGGCGCGTTCAGGGATAAATCACGGGCCGCCAGCCGCCGGTTCATGTCGACAATATCGCGCTGCGAGATATTCAGTTCTTCGGAAAGGCGTTTCGTGTCTTCCGGCTTAAGGTCGCCGGTGTCGAATATTTTCAGGCGGTTCTTATGGCGGCGCAGGCTGAAGAACAGTTTCTTCTGGGCAGTCACCGTCCCCATCTTAACCATCGACCAGGACCGCAGGATGTATTCGGTGATCGAAGCCTTGATCCACCAGATGGCATAGGTGGACAGGCGGAATCCACGTTCCGGTTCGAATTTCTTGACGGCTTTCATCAGGCCGATACTGCCTTCCGAGACCAAGTCGGCCATCGGCAAGCCGTAACCGCGGTATTTCATGGCGATCTTTGCCACCAGACGCAGGTGGCTAGTGACCAGCTTGTGGGCTGCTTCGGTATCGCCGTTTTCGCGCCACTGTCGGGCCAGGTTCAGTTCCTCTTCCTTTTCCAGGATCGGGAATTTCCAGACTTCGCGGAAATATTGCGACAGGCCGCCTTCAAGCGGAACAACGGGTAATGACAACGATGATGCCATAATCTCTTTTCTCCCTAATCTTCAGAAACCTATAGCGGGCCGGAACCCACCCTATTCAATTCACCCAATGACGACACAGATCAGTGTTTGGCACGACAATGCGGCCAAAATAGGTCACGGGCTTGATAGGGAGACGAACAAATAATGTCGCGCATGGACGATATCCTCCTTCAGAAGCAATATGTCTGTTCGATCCGCCTATATCGGCCAGATCATCTTCTTCAAAACCAGCCCCAAATGGGCACTGATTTCTTATATTAAGATCATACACAATACCTTAGGAATGTCAATGGTCTTTGGTTTATATCTCTATTTTTCAGATGGTTATTGGATAAACTACAACGATTCTTATGTTAAGGCCTTGGTTCCCGTCTGCCGGGGCTTTGGGGGTTGGTTTTCATAAAACTATCGGTACCGATTGGCCCCTTATGACAGCCGGACACAGCGCCAGCCGTCTGGGTGGTAAAGCAATCGGTAGGAAAAATGGTCCGCGCTTGCGGATAAATCAGCCGCCGGGCGGCTGGCGGCGCTCGTCGATGGAAGCCGGTTGAATGTCTTTTTCCGCTTCATCTTCTTCGAAGCTGAGATCCGGGATCGGCGGCAGTTCGGATTCCTTGCCGTTGCGGATTTCGGCAATGCGTTTTTGCCGGTACATGCTGCGGATAGCAGCATAAAAATCGACCGACGTCTTTTTGATCTGTGCCAGTTCGTCCATGACGCCGGCATAGGTGTCTATCCCCTTCAAAGCCGTCCGCGCCATATTGGCGTCTTCATACCCTTCGTCATCGGCCCAGTTGCCGAAAGCATCGAAATATCCGTCGACAAAGAACTTACCGACGGCATCACGCGGACTGGAAGGGCCGAAAACGGGAAGAACCAGGTAGAAGCCTTCACCAACCCCCCAAACGCCCAGGGTCTGGCCGAAGTCCTCGTCATGTTCTTCCAAGCCCATTTTCTCGGCAACATCAAAAACACCGCCAATACCGACCGTCGAATTAACAAGGAAACGCCCCGCCGTGTCCACGGCCCGCTGGCCTTCACCCTGCAGCACATCGTTGACGAAAATCACCGGAGCATTGAGGTTGTTGAGGACGTTGCTGATCGCATTCCGCAAGCCGGGCGGCAGCAACCCAACATAAAACTCACTGAAAGGACGCAGCAGGAGCACTTCAAAGGCTTCGTTGAATTTGAAAAACACCCGGTTGACCGGCTCCAGAGGATCGTTGATGCCATTGTCATCGTCCGGGGCGGCAGCCAATTCCAAAGCAGTGCTGCCCAATTCCGGATAACTGTCCTGAGCAGCCTGAAGCGTGCCGCCACCCAGCAACAGGGCAACAAGCAAGACGGCGCTCAGCAAACGGAAAGACTCAGCAACAAGTCTGCTCAAAACGAACCTCTCTCCCTTCACGCGCACCCTATGGAAAACGCGGCGTTCCCAAGCTTCCTGAAAACACCGTCAAAGGCACGCAAGTCCTTCTCTTTGTAAGAGAAGTTCATCAACTCCGCAACAGGGTATTCACCATTTATTGCCAATTTTTATATCCGCCCCATTGGATCTTTTGATTTAGGCATGATTTTGTTAAGAAATTACTGTTTTTATCTACGGGAAACGGATTTAAGAGGGAAACCATGAAGTCAATCTCCCGGAATATAATTAAGACACTGTTTTTATTGACATTTTTAACGTACAGTCCGGCCCTTACCGCAGACGAAGGGGCCGGCGCCCTGGTCGAGAATTTTCAAGACAATCTGCTATCCGTCATGAAAGAGGCGAAAACACTGGGCCCGAAAGGCCGATACGAGCGCCTGGAAAAACCCATAGACCAAACCTTCCACCTCGCCCTGATGATCCGGGTGGCGACTAAGCCTTATTGGAAGAAGGCAACAAAAGAGCAGAGAAAACAACTCCTTACGGCATTCCGCCGGATGAGTCTTTCGACCCTGGCAACGCTTTTTGACGGCTATTCGGGACAGGTTTTCAAACACATCGATGAAAAAGACGGCCCCCAAAAGACCCGAATCGTGCGCACCAAGATCGTCAATCCTGACAAATCTTCCCATGATATCGCCTATGTTGCTAAAAAATATCAGGATCGCTGGTATCTGGTCGATGTCATTGTCGACAATGGAATCAGTGAATTAAGCGTGCGGCGTTCGGAATATCACCGGATTCTGAGCGAATCGGGACCGGACGGATTGATTCGCATCTTAAACGCCAAAGCCGACGAATTGATCCCCCGCGAATAAGGTACAGACCGCAATGACGTTTCGCCGCTGGTTTGCTGCTTTTGCCCTCCTTTCCCTCGGCTTGGCGGCAAACCCTGCTCAGGCCGCCGGCAAGTCGGCCGAGGACGTTATCACCGCCTTTCACGGACAGCTTCTGGCGGTCATGAAGGAGGCCGATTCACTCGGTATCAACGGGCGCTACCAGCGCCTCAAGGCCCCCGTCACCGGCACCATTGACCTGTCCCGCATGATCCGCATCGCCAGCGGGTCATTCTGGCACAAGGCCACCCCGGAAGAGCGCAGCAAACTGCTGCAAGCCTTTACCCATCTCAGCATCAGCACCTATGCCGCCCGCTTCGACGGTTATTCCGGCCAACGCTTTGAAACCACCGGTTCCCAGCCGGGCCCGCAGCAGACGATTTTGGTCAAAACCCGCATCGTCAACGGTGAAGAAAGCATTCCGCTAACCTATGTGCTCAAACAGTCGGACGGAATCTGGCGGGTTGCCGACATCCTGCTTAAAAACACGATCAGCGAACTGGCGGTACGGCGGTCCGAATACCGGCGCATCCTCAAACAAAGCGGCACCGAAGGCCTGCGCCAAGCCCTGGCCGCCAAAGCCGCCGCCATGTTGTCCGGAAAATAAGGCTTAATCCGTATCCTTATCGTCGGCATCAGCCGGAATGGTCCTCAGGGAATATTGCGAGCCGAATAAGACCCC
>JADHTD010000084.1 GCA_016776525.1 Rhodospirillales bacterium | reverse complement strand
GTCGTAATAGATGCTTTGGCAATCAAGACAGTAGATGCATTCATGGGTATTGATCTGGCCGTTGGGGTGGATCGCCTGAACCGGACAGATAACGGCGCAGGCGTTACATTCCGAACCGCACTGGTGGCGGCGTTTGAGCCAGTTGAACATGCGGTTGTTGCTGGGGATGGCCAGCGCCGCCCCCAAGGGGCAGAGATAGCGGCAGAAAATGCGCTGTACGAACAGGGAGGCCATGAGGATGGCCACGGCATAGGCGACGAAGGGCCCGGCCCGGATGAATTTGAGCGAAATCGAGGTTTTGAACGGCTCCACCTCGGCCAGTTGTTCGGCCAATGCCGTCGGGCCCAGGGACAGCGCCAGCAGGGCCAGGAACAGCACGTATTTGATCGGCCAGATGCGTTCATTGAGGGCAAAGGGGATTTCCAGCTGCGGCACCTTCAGCAGATGGGCGATCTTGCTGATCAGTTCCTGCAGGGCCCCGAACGGACACAGCCAGCCGCAGAAGACTCCCCGGCCCCAGAACAGCAAGGCGAGGGCGACGAATCCCCAAAGGATAAAAATCAATGGTTCTAGCAGGAAGAAATCCCAGCGGAAACCGGTCAGCAGGGAATTAACGAAGGTCAGTACATTGATCACCGACAACTGGGCGGCGGCGATCCAGCCGATGTAGACCAGGGTGAAACTGAGGAATCCCAGACGCAGCCAGTTGATTAAAGTTTTATGGCGGACCACCCAATCCTGGAAAACCAGCAAAGCCAGAAGGCCAAGCAGCGACAGGCAGAGGATAACGACATGGGGCAGGTTGTCCTCCCAGCGGATTTGCCAGAGGGGTTTTTCTTCTTCCACCTCGGCCATCGCGCCTGCTTCCGTGCGGTTGTAATTGACCGGCAGCTGGTAGTTCAGGGAAAAACCGGCATAGAGCTTTTCGCCGCCGTCGCCGGTCCGTTCGGCGAGAATTTCCAGCCGCCAGGGGCGGGACGGGTCAAAGCCGCTGTCGGACG
Organism: Rhodospirillales bacterium; assembly: GCA_016776525.1. GTDB lineage: Bacteria > Pseudomonadota > Alphaproteobacteria > Rhodospirillales > JADHTD01 > JADHTD01. The sequence goes on along the minus strand of JADHTD010000084.1, from coordinate 8,621 downwards.
GCAACACGAACAAACTCATTTCGCGGATTTCCGGGGCGTCCTCCAGGGCCAGTTTTTTCACCCGCTGATGCATGCCCTTGGTCAGGCGGATGGTCTTGCTGTCCTGGATCAGTTGCAGGCGTTCAAAGACGCCGGAGCGGCGGTAGGTATAGCCCCGGAAGGAATAGAAACCATTGGCGGCGACAAAAATGGGGTGGCCGCCGGCGGCGATCGCTTCCGCCAGCTCGTTGTAGTCGACGAATCCCAGCAGGTTCTGGCCGATGGTCGCCGGAGTGGCCAGGGCCGCGTACAAATCGATAAAGGTCTTCTTCGGGTCGCGGCTGGTTGCGGAGTCCGCCACCGTGGCGCTGAAGGCCCGGTCGACCTCACCGTTGGTCAGGATCATGCGGCGGACGGAGCCGTCCTTGATCAGGGTCTCCCAGGTTTTCTTCTCGAAGCTTTCAAAATCGATCTTACCCTTGGCGCCGCCGACCGGACCGGGGCCGATGACACCGCGCGAACGGGCAACCAGCCGGGCCGACCGGATAATGCTGTCGTTGAAGACCAGTGAGGTAATGCTGGCGCCGCTGACCATATCGATGCTGGTTTCCCGGTCCGAGCGGGTGGGCCCTAAGCGCACCCGGCGGCGGATATCCAGGCCGGTGTATTGTTCGATGAAGTCATCCAGGCGCTGATGGGGAATGCCCAAGACCAAAATCGGTTCCTGGTGCTTCACGACCTTGGCGCCGGTGATGATGCCGTCGAGGTCGATGCCAACCAAGATTTTCACCGGCTTACCGGAATAGCCGGCGGAATTGATGACGTCGGACGTCAGGAAGATGTATCCAGCCAGCTTGTTCCCCCGGAAAACGGGGGCTGATGGCGGGATGCCTTCGGCCGGGCCGACATGACCGGCTTGGGGGAAGACGCTGCCGACATCCCAAGTTTTAAGGACGTCCTCGATGTCGGAAGCGGCGGCGACGAAGCTGCCGAGACACACTACTGCAGCCAACAGCAGCGCCAAGGCGGCTGTAACGGGACTGCGGGCCGTTAGCGGACGGTGTGAACGTCTTCTCAGCGGACTTTGAGTGCGTCTCTTAAACGGACCTGTGGAACCCAAAAAAAAAGTCTCCCGGCGGACGGCGTCCCGCATTTCAGGGCGGGGCGGCATCTTGAAGCAATATCAAGTTTACATATTTACGTAAATAAAATGTAAATAATATGGTATGTCTCATATTTTAATTTATAATCATTCAATATCAGTTTACTTGACCAAAAAATAATTAAAGCACGTATTTCTGAAAGATTATTGACCGCAATCAAGGCTAATTGTGGGCAATTCATGATTTCAATCAATCAGGGAGACCCTTCCGGCAAATAATACAGCAATATTCAAGAATTGTTGGTGGGTATATGCAACCGGTGTGGAGACACTACATGATCAACCCCGTTACCAAGACTCTTGGTATGGCCCTGGCTGTCAGTGCCCTGCTCGGATTTTCTCTTTCAGCGGCAACAGCCGCCGACAAGCCCAGCGGCGATAACCTGAAGAAACATCAAACGTCGCCCAGCGGCAAATACCAGCCGAGCCTGGATGTCATGCCCGGCCAGAAAATGGAACAACCCGGCCAGAAAGAAGGCGTTCCGACCCTGACCAAGGCCGAATTCGGTATTGCCAATAAAATTTATTTCGAACGCTGCGCCGGTTGTCACGGCGTGCTGCGCAAAGGGGCCACCGGTAAACCGCTGACCGCCAAGGTCACCAAGGAACTGGGTTTCGACCACCTGAAGAGTTTTATAACCTATGGTTCGCCGGGCGGCATGCCGAACTGGGGCACCTCCGGGGAAATGTCGGAAAACGAAATCGATATCATGGCGCGGTACCTGCTTAACGAACCGCCGACACCGCCGGAATTCGGCATGAAGGAAGTCAAGTCGACCTGGAAGGTTCATATCCCGGCCGATAAGCGTCCGAAGAAAAAGATGAACAACCTCAACATCGAGAACCTGTTCTCGGTGACCCTGCGCGATGCCGGGCAGGTCGCCCTGATCGATGGCAACAGCAAGAAGATCGTGCACATCATTACCACTGGTTATGCCGTACATATTTCGCGGCTGTCGGCTTCCGGGCGTTATCTTTTCGTCATCGGCCGTGACGCCCTGGTCAACATGATCGATCTGTGGATGAAGACACCGGCGACCGTTGCCGAAATCAAAATCGGTATGGAAGCGCGTTCCGTGGAAACCTCGAAGTACAAAGGCTACGAGGACAAGTATGCCATTGCCGGGGCCTATTGGCCGCCGCAATTCGTCATCATGGACGGCGATACCCTGGAGCCGCTGAAAATCGTTTCCACCCGCGGCATGACCGTGGATACGCAGGAATACCACCCGGAACCGCGTGTTGCCGCCATTGTCGGCTCGCACTACAAACCGGAATTCCGGGTCAACGTCAAAGAGACCGGCAAAATCCTGCTGGTCAATTATGAGGACATCAACAACCTCAAAGTGACCTCCATCGCCGCCGAACGCTTCCTGCATGACGGCGGCCTGGATTCGACCAAGCGCTACTTCCTGTCGGCGGCCAATGCGCGCAACACCATCGCCGTCATCGACATGAAGGAAGGAAAGCTGGTCAAGCTGATTACCGAAAATGACGGTATCGGCACGACGCCGCATCCGGGCCGGGGAGCCAACTTCGTGCATCCCAAGTTCGGACCGGTATGGGCGACCAGCCATCTGGGCGACGAGACCGTGGCCCTGATCGGCACCGATCCCAAGGGCCATCCGAAACAGGCCTGGAAAGTGGTGCAGTCCCTGGAAGCCCAGGGCGGCGGTTCGCTCTTCGTCAAGACCCACCCGAAATCGAAGAACCTGTGGGTCGATTCACCGCTTAACCCGGAAGCGGACGTCGCTTCCTCCATCGCCGTTTTCGACATCAACGACCTCAGCAAGGAATACCAGGTGCTGCCCATCGGTGAGTGGTCGGGTATCAGCGAAGGTGTGCGCCGGGTCGTTCAGGGCGAATACAACAAAGCCGGCGACGAGGTCTGGTTCTCCGTCTGGAACGGCAAGAAACAGGAATCGGCCATTGTCGTCGTCGACGACAAGACCCGTAAACTGAAGGCGGTCATCAAGGACAAGCGGCTGGTGACGCCGACCGGAAAGTTCAACGTTTACAACACTATGAACGATGTTTACTGACCGATAAAACTCCGAACAAAACTGGGGCGGGAATGCATTTTCCCGCCCTTTTTTTATTTAAAGGATACTTCTATTTATTGCTCGGTGCGTTGCTCCGGGCAGAGCGTCTTAATCCACGCCCGGGTTGGCCGGTGGCGGGCGCCATTCATTAAGATCCGCGCCCGGGTTGGCCGGTGGCGGGCGCCATTCATTAAGGCGTTACCGTCAGGGCGCCCTTCATGCCTTCCTCTTTCCAGTGCGGACCGCACAAGTAGGGATAGGTGCCGGGCTGATCAAACTTGACCATGAAACCTTCTTCCGGGAAGAAGCGGTCGGATTCCTTCTGGCCCGCTTCCTTGAACCAGACGCTATGGCTGGTCCGCTTATCGACGTTGATGAAGTGGACGGCAGTGCCCGCCTTCACCGACTTTTGCGCCGGGCAGAAGGTATATTTGTACATGAGGACGACTGCACCGTCCTTCGGCTTGTCGATATCCAGTTTCTTGTAGCGGGCCGCCGCCTTGTCGCAGATGGCCTTCGTTTCCGCCGGGTCGGCGGCCTGCGGTTGGGCCGTGGGCAGCAACAGGCCCAGCCCGAAGGCGGCGAGGCTCAATGCAAGCAGTTTGGTCACGGGTGTCCTCCTTGTTTGGTTTGCCGGTGTCCATAGTAAGCGTCATTAAGGCAACACCAAGGCAACATTGGCGTCAAGACAGAAGCCGGCCCGCTACCCCCAAAGGGATAACGGACCGGTCAGTCTTGAGCCGATAAAGCGTCGATATGCTGCCGTTATTCTTGCGTCAGGGTCTGGGTGTAGGCGACGATATCGATGGAAATCTGCGCCGGCAGTGCCAGCAGGGCCGGCATTTTCTCGCCGGGTTGGCCGTTGCGGACTTTATGCAGGGTTTCCCATGGGTTGGAATTGGCAACCTTGCCGACCGGCGGCATATCGTTGATCTTCTTGCCGTCCAGACCGTGACAGCCGGAGCAAATGGTATCGTAATAGGCGGCGCCTTTTTTGACGTCCCCTTTAACCGATTTACCGTCGGCGGAAATAATCTTGGGCATGTCGACCTGGCCCTTGGAAACGAACAGGGCCAGGGCTTCGAATTCACCCTTGGTCAGAAAATCGTCGGTGTAGTTGTGGTTTTTGTCTTTCAGAGTGGCGATGATTTTCGCTGGATCGGCTCCGGCCGAGGCGCTGATGCCTTTGATGCCCGTGTAATGGCTGTTTTTCTTGTCGCCATAGGCTCCTTTGGCGCCCTGGTAGTCCCAGCCGTGGCATTCCTTACAGCGCCACGTGGTTTTACGCTTTTTCTTGCTCGACTTGGGATAGGCTTTGTGGGTCTTTCTCGGCAGGTCGCCTTCGGTGATTCCATACCATTTGTCATACAATAGACCGCCATGGGCGATTTTAGCCGGTTCGTTGGCCAGTGACTGGCCGGGGGTGAAAACAAAGGCAACCCCGACGGCGACGGCGGCAAAGGTCAGGACATTCACCGTAAATAGTCGTTTGATGTTGAACATAATCAACTCCTAGACTCCTCCTGTTAAACTTTATGCTGACCAGGGTACGAATCCCGGAAAGGTTCGTCCTTGATCAAAATCACTTGCACCAGGCCCCCTGTTCGACCCAGCGCGACAGCATCAGGGTGTTGGGGTGGTTGATTTCGGCCCCGGGGTCGATGCCGGGCGGCATGCGGTTTTTGGTCAACCGCTGATAGAGGCGGCTGGAATTGGCGTCGAAGGGGACGACGATGGGAATGCCCGGTTTTCCCTTCTTGCCCCGGGTTTTCGAGAAAGCTCCTTTCATGATGGCATCAAAGCTGGTCAGGTTGACCTCGTTGAAGCTGGGCGGGTCACGGAACGACTGGTGGCATTCGGTGCACGCCGCATCGCCGCCGAAGGCTTTCTCATCGGCAAACAACGGCAATACGCTGTTGGTGAATTTTTCATCGTTTTTAGCGCCGGCGTTGATCCAGTCGCGGATGGCGTTGATGGACTTGGTATCGACCGGGTGGAAGAACGGCACGCCCAAAGGCATGCGGTTGTCCTGGATCATATGGACCAGCAGGTTGCTGCCTTTGGCGCCGGGGGCGATGACCGGACGGGCCGGGGGTTCGGTGGCCCCCCGCAGGATACCCTCGCAACTGGACAGGTCCAGGCCGCGGTAGCTCTTGGCCGGGTCATTGGAACTGTGGCAGACGATGCAGGCGGGGCCGTCGCCGAAGGCGTTCGGCGTGCGCATCAGGGTGGCGATGTAGTCGTACGTTATGGGGATATTGCGCTGCAGGATCAGGGCATCGACGACGGCATTGTCGCCTTCGATGTGCAATTTCCCCAGCTTCATATCCAGGTACATCTTGTGGGTGATGCTGCCGGAAGCCGGTTCGCTGCCGGCGGTCTGGGCCTGGGCGGGGGCGGTCAAGGCGAGGGCCGCCAGCAGGCAAAAAACGCCAAGTACGGCGTGCAGGTTCAAGTGTTTCATTGTTTTGTCCCCCTTATAAAGGCGTCAGGGATTTCCCCATCCGATTTTGTAGAATAACAATATGACAAAAATCTAATATCAAATAAACCCGCTCTTCAAAAAAAAGACGGGCCCCTGTAAAAGGGGCCCGTCTCATAACGGTTTATGTCGGAACCGGATCAGGTCACGTGATGGACCCGGTTGTAGACATTGAACTTACCGGTCGGCGTTTCCAGACCCTTGATACGTGCTTTTTCTTTTAAGGTCTTCGAGTCGTAAACTACGATTTCGCCTTTCAACCAGTTCTTCTTACCGCCGCGGACCCAGACGGAAACCCAAACTTCGGAGCCATCCTTGTTAAATTCGGTATGGACGGCGAGGGCGTTTTCCTGCTCGGTGACGCGGATCGTCTTGAAGACTTTACCGGTCTTTTTATCAATAACCTTGATGCTCTGCTGGATGTCGACCTCGGGATTCTTGGTCTGGTCAGCAAACACATAAGGCGAGTTCGGATGCGTGCGGATGAAGAGACCGGCGCCGTCCGTGGCAGTCTTGTAGCAGATCTTCCAGGCCTGTTTCGGATGGCCTTTGGGATCGTTGCCCCAAACGGTAACTTTGCCTTCACCCAAATGCACGGTACCGGCAACCGGACCGCATTTCGGGTCAACCCAGTTGGCGCCCGGTCCCGGATGCGGCTTATTACCGGTTTCGATGGAAGCGACGAACTTGCGGCTTACCGAGTCCATAACTTCGATCCGATTAGACGCATTGGCGGCAATCTGGAAGTACCGTTGCGTCGGATCAAAGAAACCGTCATGCAGGAACTTGTGGCTGTTGATCATTTCGATGCGGAGGTTGTCCAGGTCGGAATAGTCAACCTGCCAAAGCTGGCCGAGTTCTTTCACCGCGACGATCCAGGTCGGAGCGTTCGGGGTGTTGTAAACGGCAGCCACACGGGCTTCGTTGACGTATTCACCGTCGACATTGACGCCACGCGTCGAAACCACTTTCAGCGGTTCCATGGTTTCTGCATCGAGAATCACGAAATGCGGCGGCCAGTAACCGCCACCGATGACGTATTTGTCTTTCCACTTACCATAGTGGGAGACGGCGACGTCACGGGCATCGGAAGCAACCTGAGCGGTGGCTACAACCTTCGGCGGGTTCATCCACAAATCGATCTTGGACATCAGGCCATCACGACCCTGGGTGTACCAGAAACGGCCGTCGGATGATTCTTTCATCACGTGAATGGCATAGCCGGTATCAAGCTTGGTAACGATTTTCTTGGTGTCGCCGTCGATAACGCCAATCTTGCCGGCGTCCCGCAGGATAACCAGGAAGAAGTTCTCCCAGTTGAGGTTGTGCGCGGGCTTTTTCGGATAGTCGGCCGGTTTGATATAGACTTTCCAGCGCTTTTTCATTTCGGCCAGGCCGAGTTCAGCGGGCGGCGGGGGCGGCATCTGGATATAGGTGGCCAACTTCTTGATTTCTTCTTTCGTGAAGAGGTCATCGAAGTTGTTCATGCCGCCTTCAGTGCCGAGCGTGATGATGCGCTCGAGACGCTTTTGACCGAGCTTTTTGGTGCTCTTCGGCTCCAGGTTTTTACCCGTGGCGCCTTTGCGGAGAACACCGTGACAACCAGCGCAACGCTGGAAGTAGAGGTTCTTGGCCTCTTCAAAGTCCTTCTCGGACATGGTTGGATCCGCTGCCGAAGTATAGCTTGTGGCGCCCAGTGACAGGGCTGTGGCTATACCGAGCACCGAAGCGGAAAAAATAAGCTTTTTCATGTGGTTACTCCGAATGTTTCCGATCTTTACGATGGTTTTTACGAACACCCCACAAGAAAGATTGCCTCCCGGGGGATCCCTAAGATAACGGACATCGGCCGCCGGAACGGCGACGGAAACCCGTTACTTATTCATTGCTTCATATTGCAATGTACCGATTAGTTCCTTGACCCAAATCAATGGAGCAATTCAGTCGGAATACGGTTGCGAATTGATATCAACACTTTGACCGGCGTCAATTAGCGGAAAGGCAAGTCGGAGTATAAGTCGCCACAGGTCTAACAGGGCTTAACGTCGTTTGAGGAGATATCAGTGAGCAACCACCCCCGTGTATATTTGGTCGGTGCCGGTCCCGGCGACCCGGAGCTGCTTACCGTTAAGGCGCAGCGCCTATTGGGCGAGGTCGATGTGGTTGTCTACGATCGTCTGGTCTCCGATTCCATCCTCGACATGATTCCGTCCGGTACGGCCCGTATTTTCGTCGGCAAGGCGTCAAGCCACCATCATCTACCGCAAGACGAGATCAACGAATTGTTGATCACACTGGCCAAGAACGGTCATTCCGTCGTCCGTTTGAAAGGGGGGGATCCTTTCATCTTCGGACGCGGCAGCGAGGAAGCGGCGAAACTGGCCGAAAACGGGGTTCAATTTGAAGTCGTTCCCGGCATCACGGCGGCATCGGGCATCAGTTCGGCTCTGGGCATACCGATGACCCATCGCGGTTTGGCGACCGGTGTGCGTTTCGTCACCGGCCATTGCCGGGATGATATAGACCTCGATCTGGATTGGCAGGGGCTTGCAGATCCGAACACGACGCTTGTTTGTTATATGGGATTGGCTAATCTTTCCCAGATTTCAGAAAAGCTGGTTGACCACGGATTGTCACCGGATATTCCGGCGGCGGCTATCTACCGCGGCACAGCCCCTGATCAGCGCCAATGTGTAACGACGTTGGAAAAACTGCCTTCGCTGGTTCGGGAATTGGGATTTGAAGCTCCCGTTCTGATCATTATTGGACAGGTGGTCGAGTTGGCCGGCCTGTTGAACTGGCAAGGTCTTGTCTATGAAGACAACGTCGAAAGCACCGAAGAAGAACAGGCTTTCCTGGCCTAACGCCGTCCTCTACATGTCACTGGGCCTGTTCGCCGCTTCGCCGGCCCTGGCCGAGGTCGTCCCGACGCGGCAGGCGGAACTCGCATACCTCT
>JADHTD010000083.1 GCA_016776525.1 Rhodospirillales bacterium | reverse complement strand
GCCAATGTCGACCGTTTCTGCACCCTATTGGACGAGATGAGCGAATCGGGCCATACCCGCTTCCTGATCATCACCCACCACCGCATGACCATGGCCCGCATGCACCGGTTATTCGGCGTTACCATGATGGAACGCGGCGTTTCGCAACTGGTCTCTGTCGACCTGCAACGGGCCGAGGAACTGCGGGCCACCGCCTAAGCCCCCAAATGGCCCCATCCGGACCCTTTTTTATTCATTCAATTCAATAACTTAACACTGCCTCATTCCAACTTGACAGGCTTTGGGCCGGTCTATATGTTGCGTCGCACATAACGCGAGTCTTCTGTAGCGTTGAAGAGGTGTTCTGCGCACTTTCCCGATGAACGATGACCAGTCCGAATTACCATCCGAACCGCCCGACCCCCAGGGTCCAGGATCTTTGGATGATCTAGGAGCCCGCCTCAAGCAGGCCCGCCAGGACCAGGACACAAAAACGGGAAGGAGCATCAGCGATAAGGTCAGGGCCCCGGCATCGGGTTTCGGCCAGGCCTTTCGCATCGGAACCGAGTTGGTTGCCGCTCTTATAATCGGGGTCGGCGCCGGTTACCTCCTCGACCAATGGCTGGAGACAACGCCTTGGATGATGGTCATTTTCTTTTTCCTGGGCGCCGCAGCGGGTATACTCAATGTCTACCGGGCGGCCGCACAGATGGGACTGGCCGGTAATAACAGCCAAACGGCGCCAACGGGCAATACAGTGGGCGACGCAGGGCAGGACAACAACGGAGACCGCCCTTAAAGACAGGGCAGGACAAAGAAACAGGCAGATTTAATCGTGGCCAATCCTCTCCATCAGTTCGAAATCACCACCATCGCGCCGATCAAATTGGGCGGCATCGACGCATCGTTTACCAATGCCGGCCTCTTCATGGTACTGACCGTGATTACCGTTTCCCTTTTCCTGGGCCTCAGCATGCGCCGCAAAAGCCTGGTGCCGGGCCGCTGGCAGTCGATGGCCGAACTCAGTTATGAGTTCGTCGCTTCCATGGTCCGCGACAACGTCGGCAACGAAGGCCGCAAATACTTCCCCTTCGTCTTTTCGCTATTCATGTTCATCCTGTTCGGCAATCTGATCGGCCTCATCCCCTACAGCTTCACCTTCACCAGCCACATCATTGTCACCTTTTCCATGGCCATTGTCGTCTTTCTCGGTGTCACCATTATCGGCATCGTGCGCCATAAGCTGCACTTCTTCTCGCTGTTCCTGCCGACAGGCGTGCCGATGGTGATGGCCCCGGTGCTCATACCGATCGAGATTCTGTCCTACCTGTCGCGGCCGGTCAGTCTGTCGATCCGGCTGTTCGCCAATATGATGGCCGGGCACACGATGATGAAGGTTTTTGCCGGTTTTATTATCCCGTTGGGCATCATCGGCGGCTGGGCACCGCTGGCCGTCGACGTGGCGCTGACCGGTTTTGAATTTCTCGTGGCCTTCTTGCAGGCCTACGTTTTCACCATCCTTACCTGTCTTTACCTGAACGATGCCATACACCTGCATTAAAACTGAGGCGGGACACCCTTTAAGCAACGCAACCTTTTTTGATAAACCAAAACGAAACGAAGGAACTAAATCATGGAACTTGATGCCGCAAAAATGGTAGGCGCTGGTCTCGCCGTTATCGGCCTGGGAGGCGTCGGCGCCGGTATCGGCAACATCTTTTCGTCGCTGATCAGCTCCATTGCCCGTAACCCGGCAGCCCGCGGACAGGTCTTCGGCTTGGCCATGCTCGGCTTTGCCCTGGTTGAAGCGGTGGCGCTGTACGCCCTGCTGATCTCCTTCCTGATCCTCTTCACCTGAGGATTGCCGTCCCGTCCGGCGGCCTTTGGCCTCCGGTTGTGGGCTTAGGAGAGTAAACGCCATGCGGATGCCGCTTATCGCCGTGATCTTTTCCAGTCTGGCTGTGGCCGTCCTTGCCGGCCCCGCCGAAGCCGCCGGCCTGCCGCAATTGGATGCGAGCAAGTTCGCACCGCAGGTCATCTGGCTGGTGATCTCGTTTGTCGCCCTTTACATCCTGATGGCGCGCGGCCTCCTGCCGAAGATCGCCCAGGTGCTGGAGGAACGCCAAAACCGCATCGATGACAACCTCGGCAAGGCAGAATCGCTGAAGGCCGAGGCCGAGACCGCCGCTGAGACCTTCGAGGCGGCCATGGCCGAGGCCCTCGCCAAGGGCCATGACGTGGTCACGGAAGTCCGCAACCGGGTATCCGAAGAATCCTCCCAGCGCAATGCGGAACTGTCGGAAGCCATTGCCGAACGCACCCAGCAGGCCGAAGCCAACATCGCCGCCGCCAAGGCCAAGGCCCTGGAATCAATCCGCGACGTGGCCGTTGAAGCTGCTGCCGCCGCCGCCGCCAAGCTTTCCGGCGGTCCGGTCGATGATCAGGCCATTGCCGCCGCCGTCGACGGTTCATTGAAGGAAACCAAGTGATGCAAGCGATGGCTGCTGAAACCGGCGCTTCCGGCGCCCCTGCCGAGGCCTTCTACGTGGCCCCCGAATTCTGGGTGGCCGTGGCCTTCGTCATCCTCATTGGCGCCTTCGGCAGGAAAGTCTACGGGATCGCCGTCGAGGCGCTGGACAAGCGGTCCGCCGCCATTCAGGAGCAGATCGACGAAGCAACCCGGCTTCGGGAAGAAGCGCAGGAGTTGCTGGCCACCTACGAGCGCAAACAGCGCGATGCCGCCGACGATGCCAAGGAAATCGTCGAGCGCGCCCGCCGCGAGGCCGAAGCCATCGGCGATCAGGCCGCCAGCGCCCTCGAGGAACAACTCAAACGGCGCCAGCAGATGGCCGAGGAGCGCATCGCCCAGGCCGAAAACGCCGCCGTCGAGGAAGTCCGCCGCCAGGCCGTCGAAGTTGCCATTGAGGCAACCCGCAAGGTTCTCTCCGAACAACTGGATGCCAAGAAAGCCGACGCCCTGGTCGAAAAGGCCATCAAGGAACTGCCGGACAAACTGCATTAGTTGCTGGAGCGAAGCGACTAGCGCCATTGAGGCGCGCAGCCTGCCCAGCGCTTGAGGGCAATGGTATTTTAAAGGGGGTTCTCCCTAACCCAACCGCACCCGGGGTAATCGGTGCGAAGCGACAAGCCGGTCCTTGTCCGGGTTTCGTAAAAAAAATACCTGATATCGACTGCCTGGATCATTTTCTCCTGGCTTTTACCACAAACATATATTAGATTATTCTAAATTAGAGGAAACGCCCTCTAATTCCCTGTTTCTAAAAGAAATTTTATGTTCGTAAAACTCACCATGCACGGCTTCGGGCTGTTTGCAGCCCGACAGGCCCTGCCGTTCCTGTCCTGGAAATCAAAGGTCAACGCCAAGACCCTGCGCGCTGATTTAATCGCCGCCCTGACCGGCGCCGTTATCGTCCTGCCTCAGGGCGTGGCTTTCGCCATGATCGCCGGGCTGCCGCCTCAATACGGCCTCTATACGGCCATTGTCACGCCGATTATCGCTGCCCTGTTCGGGTCTTCGTGGCATCTGGTTTCCGGTCCGACGACGGCCATTTCCATCGTTGTTTTCAGTACCATCAGCCACCATGCCGAACCGGGAACGCCGGAGTTTATTTCCCTGGTGCTGACCCTGACTTTTATGGCCGGTGTCTACCAATTGGTGTTCGGCTTGGCGCGCTTGGGGAAACTGGTCAATTTCGTCTCCCATTCAGTGATCATCGGTTTTACGGCAGGGGCCGCCATTTTGATTATCACCAGCCAGATGAAGAATATCCTGGGCGTTTCCGTCGCCAGAGGGGAATCCTTCCTTCACACCTGGATGGAGATTTTTACGAAAGCCCCGCACCTCAATACTTACGTCCTGGCCATATCCCTGGCCACCTTGGGGCTGGCCATCCTTTTCAAATTAAAATGGGCGCGGTCGCCCTACATGCTGCTGGCTATGGTCGGCGGCAGCCTGCTCAGTCTGTTCCTCGACGGCCCGGCCCACGGCGTTCAACTGGTCGGTGAAATTCCTGCCCACCTGCCGCCGCTGTCGGCTCCGGACTTCTCGTTTGTCACACTCCGGAAACTGGCGCCGGAGGCTTTCGCCGTCGCTCTGCTGGGCTTGATCGAGGCCGTTTCCATCGGCCGCTCCATTGCCACCAAGACCCATCAACGCATTGACAGCAACCAGGAATTCACCGGCCAGGGCCTATCCAACATCGTCGGCAGCTTCTTTTCCAGCTATGCCGGATCGGGCTCTTTCACCCGTTCCGGGGTCAATTACGAAGCCGGCGCCCAGACCCCGATTGCAGCGATCCTGGCAGCCGTCTTCCTGGCCGCCATCCTGCTTTTGGTGGCCCCGCTGACGGCCTACCTGCCAATACCGGCGATGGCCGGCATTATTCTGCTGGTCGGCTACCGGTTGGTTGATTTCCAGCAAATCCGCACCATCCTCCGGGTCAGCAAGTCCGAAACGTCGGTACTGATGGTAACCTTCCTGGCCACCCTTCTGCTGAATTTGGAATTCGCCATTTACGCCGGTGTCCTGCTGTCGCTGATGCTGTACCTGAACCGCACTGCCAAACCCCGCATTTACAGTATTATCCCGTGCCCCGATTCGATGCCCAGGCGTTTTGTGCCGGTGTCGCCCATTTCGACCCGGCGCTGTCCGCAACTGGATATCCTGGAAATCAATGGCGCCATGTTCTTCGGGTCGGTCGATTCCATCGCCCGGCGGATGAACGCCATTCACGGCATCGACCCGTCCTACCGGCATGTCCTGCTGGTCGCCGACAGCATTGCCGAGATTGATATTTCCGGCGCCGAATTGCTGGTCGAGGAAGCCGAGAAATGGCGTGAATGGGGAGGAGCGCTCTACATCTGCGGGCTGAGGATCGAAGACAAGATGTTCCTGAAACGGGGCGGCTACCTGGATATCATCGGCCGGGAAAATATCTTCCTGTCGAAAAAACAGGCTATACCCGTCATCCTCAAACGCCTCGACACCAACCGCTGCGAGACCTGCTCGAAACGCATTTACGTCGAATGCCCCGGGGAAATAGAAAGCAGCCCAGACGTTTCCGTAAAACCAGCCGCTTGATTGACGGGGCCTGGGGCTAGGCTTGACCGACCAGGGCCAACCAGTCCTCTTCGCTGAGGGTGGTAACGCCCAGCTCTTCCGCCTTTTTGGCTTTCGAGCCAGCGCCGGGCCCGGCCACGACGTAATCGGTCTTTTTCGAAACCGACCCCGCCACTTTGGCGCCCAGGGCCTCGGCCCGGGCCTTGGCCTCGCCCCGGCTCATGGTTTCCAGAGTCCCGGTAAAGACCACGGTCTTACCGGCAACCGGGGATGAACCGGTATCCGGGGCGACGAAATCCTCCACCGTCAACAAGGCAGCCAGGTCAGCCAGCACGTCGCGGTTATGAGGTTCTTCAAAAAAAGCCAGCAGGTCTTCCGCCATGGAGGGGCCGATGCCGTCAATGTTGGTTAAATCCTGGTAGCTCTCGGACTCCCGGTCCTGGGCCTGATCCATAGCCTCCATCCAGCCCCCAAGAGAGCCGTATTGCTTGGCCAGCAAGCGGGCCGTCGCCGTGCCGATCTGGCGGATGCCTAGGGCATAAATGAAGCGGTCGAGGGGAATGGTTTTTTTATCATCCAGAGCCGCCACCAGATTGTCAGCGGACTTGCCGCCCCAACCTTCACGCTCGGCGATGGCCTCGCGGTGCCCGTCCAGACGGAAAATATCGGCCGGCGTTTTGATCAGCCCATCAGTCCAGAAAGCTTCTATATGTTTGCCGCCCAGCCCCTCGATATCAAAGGCATTGCGGGAGACAAAATGCTTGAGGCGCTCCACCGCCTGGGCCGGGCAGATGAGGCCGCCGGTACACCGCCGGGCCGCTTCGCCTTCCTCTCGCACGGCGTGGCTATCGCATTCAGGGCAGGTTTCAGGAAAGACATACGGTCGGCTGTCGGCCGGACGCTTGTCCATAATCGTTTCGACCACCTGTGGGATGACGTCGCCGGCCCGCTGGACGATGACGGTGTCGCCAACCCGGACATCCTTGCGGGCGATTTCATCTTCGTTGTGCAGGGTAGCCCGGCTGACGACGACACCGCCGACGGTGACCGGCTCAAGATCTGCCACCGGCGTCAGGCTACCGGTGCGCCCGACCTGGATAGAAATAGCCTTGAGCATGGTCTGTACTTTTTCCGCCGGGAACTTATGGGCGATGGCCCAGCGCGGAGCGCGGCTGACGAAGCCGAGGCGCTCCTGCCAGTCGAGGCGATTGACCTTGTAGACCATGCCGTCGATGTCATAGGGCAGTCCGGCGCGGCCTTCGTTGATGCGGGTATAGTGCTCCAGTATCTCTTCTATGGAAGCACACAGGCGGGTCTCCGGGTTTACTGGAAAGCCCCAACCCTTGAGCCGCTCGATAAAGCCCGCGTGGGTCTCGGCAAGCGGCGCGCTGATCTCGCCCCAGGCATAGGCAAAAAGGCTCAGGGGCCGCGCCGCCGTAACCGCCGTGTCCAACTGCCGCAACGATCCGGCGGCGGCATTACGGGGATTGGCGAACACCTTGGCCCCGTTCTCCTGCTGGCGTTGGTTGAGGGCGGCAAAATCATCCTTGCGCATATAGACCTCGCCCCGCACTTCCAGCACGTCCGGCACCTCGCCGGAGATTTCCTTGGGCACGCCGTCCAGGGTCCGCAGGTTGGCGGTGATGTCCTCACCGGTGGTGCCGTCGCCCCGGGTGGCGCCGCGCACAAATTTTCCCTTTTCATAGCGCAGCGAGACGCTGAGTCCGTCGATCTTGGGCTCGGCGACGATTTCCACCGGCTCGTCTTCGTCAAGGCTCAGGAAACGGCGGATGCGGGTCAGGAATTCCTGCACGTCTTCATCTTCAAAGGCATTGCCCAGCGACAGCATGGGTACGGCATGGGTGACCTTTCTGAAGCCCTGGGCCACGGTTGCGCCGACACTCTTCGATGGGCTGTCGGGGCGCTCCAGATGCGGAAAACGTTGCTCGATAGCCGTATTGCGTTGGCGCAGCGCATCGTACTCGGCATCGGCAATGGCCGGGTCGTCGTCCCGGTGGTAACGGCGGTCGTGCTCAGCGATCTCGTCGGCCAGATTTTTCAGTTCGACATGGGCGTCGAGTTCGGTGAGGTTTTCAACGGCAGTTGCGCGGAGCGGATCGTCGCCAGTCACGCCGCATCCCCTTCCAGCAGCTTGGTGGCCGCGGCGCGGGCTTCGTCGGTGATGCTGGCGCCGGCCAGCATGCGGGCAATTTCCTCCTGGCGGTCGCCACTGTTCAGGGTATGGACAGTTGTCAGCACCTCTTTGGCGGCATCGGATTTTGAAACCCGCATGTGGTGCGCTCCTTGCGCCGCCACCTGCGGAGAATGGGTGACCACCAACACCTGATAGGACTCGGCCAGCAGGGCTAGGCGCACGCCGACGGCCGCCGCTACGGCGCCGCCGATGCCGCTGTCGACCTCGTCGAATATCAGGGTCGGCACCGGATCGGCCTCGGCCAAGGCCACCTTAAGGGCCAGCATGAAGCGGGCCAGTTCGCCGCCCGAGGCGATTTTGTTCAAGGGACCCGGCGGCTGTCCGGGATTAGTGGAAACTTCGAAAGCGACCCGGTCCCAGCCTTCGGCGCCCCAGGCATCCTCGTTTTCCTGTTGCGACTCGACTAAAACAGTGAAGAGGGCTTTCTCCAGTTTCAGAGGCGCCAGTTCATCGCCGACGGTTTTGGCCAGGGATTTGGCGGCCTTGGTCCGGGCTTTCGACAGGCTTTCGGCGGCCCGGCAATAGACATCGCGGGCGGCGGCTTCGGCGGCGGCGAGTTTCTCGAGGTGCGCGGCCCCGTCCTCCACCGAGTCCAGTTTGCGGCGAAAATCCTGCAACAAGTCAGGCAGCCCGTCGACCTCGACGCCATGCTTACGGGCCAAGGCGCGCAACGCGAATAGCCTTTCTTCAACCTCTTCCAAGTGAGCCGGGTCGAGGTCCATCTCGGCCCCGGCCCGGTCCAGCAGGGCACGGCCTTCGGCCAGTTCGGAAGCGCCCCGCGCAAGCGCCGCCAGGGCTGCGTCAAAACGGCCTGCCAGTTTGGCGGCGATGCGTTCCAGATGACGGATGGCGGCGGCAACGGCATCTTCCACACCGTCGCCCCGGTCCAGTGCGGCAGTGGCCGCGTTCAAATCCTCAACCACCTGTTCACTGTTCATCAGCAGGGCCCGTTGATCGGCCAGTTCCTGCTCTTCGCCCGGCTGCGGGTCGAGGCCGCTCAGTTCATCGGCGGCATGGCGCAGGAATTCCTCATCGCGGCGGGCGGCTTCCAGGTCGGCTTCGGCCCGGGCATGGGCCTCGGCGGCCTCCCGCCAGTGCCGGTAGGCGGCGGCAACGCTATCCAATTTTCCCTGCAATCCACCCTGGGCATCCAGCAAAGGGCGGTGAAACCCGGCATTGAGCAATCGCTGGCTTTCAAACTGGCCGTGGATTTCGACCAGCAGGCCGCCGACCTGGCGCAACAGGGAAACACTGACCGGCTGGTCGTTGAGAAAAGCCCGGGACCGCCCGTCAGTTCCCAAGGCTCGGCGCAGCAGCAATTCGCCGTCTTCGGCTTCGACGCCCTGTTCGGCAAGCAGCCCGAAAACAGGATGTCCGGGGGGCAGATCGAAAGCGGCCGTCACCGTCGCTTGTTCGGCCCCGTGGCGAACCAGCTTGGCCTCGGCCCTCTCGCCTAAGGCCAGGCCCAGGGCATCCAGAAGGATCGACTTGCCGGCGCCGGTTTCCCCGGTGAGCACACCAAGCCCCCCCTCGAAAGCGAGATCGAGGCGGTCGATCAAAACGACATTGCGGATGGATAGGGTTCGCAGCATGCCAGGGTCCTATCCGACCCTTACCAGAGTTTGTACCAGGGGTCGTCCTCTTCCGGACGGATCTTCTTTTTTTCGATCATTTCATAGGAATCGATATACCACTCGCTGCCCGGAAAGTTATGACCGAGGACCGCCGCCGTTTTTTTCGCCTCCTCATCGATGCCCAATGCATAATAGGCTTCGGTCAGGCGGTGCAGGGCTTCCGGCACATGGGTGGTCGTCTGATAGTTATTTACCACTAACTTGAAACGGTTGATGGCCGCCAGATAATGCCCCTGGCGCAGGTAATAACGCCCCCGGTCCATTTCCGAACCGGCCAGATGGTCCTTGGTGAGGTCCAGTTTCAGCTTGGCGTCACGGCTGTACTTGCTGCTTGGAAAGCGGGTCAGAAGTTCACCAAAAGTTTTCTGCGCCAGCCGGGTCAACGACTGGTCCCGTTTTATGTCGGGAATCTGTTCGTAATAGCTGAGCCCCTTCAGGTAATAGGCATATGGTGAATCCGTATTGGACGGATGCAGTTGGATAAAACGGTCCAAGGCGGTAATGGCATCGTCGTATTTGCTTGCCTGATATTGGCTGAAAGCCGCCATCAACTGGGCTTTGGTCGCCCATTTGGAATAGGGGTGCTGGCGTTCTACTTCCTCGAACAGTGTCGCTGCTTGCTCATATTCCTCTTTTTCCAAGGCATCCTGGGCTTCGTTATAGAGTTTCTCGACCGGCCGTTCCACATAGTCATCTACCGCGTCATCGCCGGAACAGGCCGGCAAGCCGATAACCAGCAGAAGAACACAAAGGCGGAACAGAAGGGAAAGGCGGCCAGTTGTCATAA
>JADHTD010000082.1 GCA_016776525.1 Rhodospirillales bacterium | reverse complement strand
GGCGATGATAACCAGCGCCATCACATAGCGGCGGACAAACAGGGACCGCATTGATTTTATAAGTTTTTTGTCTTTCATAGGGCTACTCCCCGGCTCATAAACCGGTACCCCAGACGTTTATTATTAACCCCCATGAGGCGTCGAAATCCTTTAAATCCCCGATTGTTTGCAGGTGGTTATGCTCCCCGCAAACGTCAAGAGCTTATTATTAGTGTGGTTAATTAAAATCACCCCTTTTCCCGGTTTTCCGTTCACCCACCTTCTTAGTCATTGATTTCATTCAGGTGACAGGCACCAACCGGTACCTTCTTGAATGCCGGGTTATGGCCTTCTATACCTAGCATCTGAGGCTCCGAGACGAGCCGGACCGGCGCCGGGTGCACCGATCCACCAATAACTTGTAAGAGGACCGATTCCTTGAAGCCTTCGGATCTCCCTGCTGTCAAAGACCTCGTCCTCGTCGGAGGCGGCCACAGCCACGTCTCGGTGCTCAAATCCTTCGCCATGAAGCCCATACCCGGTGTTCGCCTGACGCTGATCTGCAAAGACATGCAGGCGCCCTATTCCGGCATGTTGCCGGGTCTGCTGGCCGGTCATTACACATTCGACGATGCCCACATCGACCTCGGCCCGCTGGCCCGGTTTGCCGGGGCCCGGCTTTTGCACGACAAGGCCATCGGCCTCGACGGGGACAACAAGCAGGTGATCTGCGAAGGCCGACCGCCGGTCTCCTATGACCTGTTGGCCATTAACATCGGCTCGACGCCTGCCGACCAGGGCATTTCCGGTGTCCGCGACCATGCCCTGGCCGTCAAACCCATCGACCGCTTTTTGCAACGCTGGGCCGCCATTCGCGCCCGCATGCGGCAAACCACCGGCCCCGTTACCATCGCCGTTGTCGGCGGTGGCGCCGGTGGCGTCGAGCTTCTGCTTTCGGTCCGCCACCAATTGGCGGGGGAACTGCAGGACCAAGGTGGTGATCCGGCGCGATTGCAGTTCCACCTTGTAACCGCCGCCGATAGCGTGCTGCCGAGCCATAACAAACGGGTGCAGGCGGCATTCCAGCGGGTCTTGGCCGAACGGGGCGTCGCCGTGCATGCCGGGGAACGGGTGGTTGGGGTCGAAGCAAATAAACTTACCTGCGCTTCGGGTCTGGAAATCAAAACCGACCACATCCTGTGGACGACGGAAGCCAGCGCCCAGGCCTGGCCCGCCGAAGCCGGATTGGCCACCGACGAGAAAGGCTTTATCCGGGTCGCCGACACCCTGCAATCGGTCTCCCACCCGGGAATTTTCGCCAGCGGTGATATTGCCGCCGTCGACGGCCATCCGCGGCCCAAGTCCGGCGTCTTCGCCGTCCGCCAGGGACCGCCGTTGAGCGAAAACCTGCGCCGTTCCCTGCTCGGCCAAACGCTCAAACCGTTCCGCCCGCAACGGCAATTCCTCAGCCTGATCAGCACCGGCGATACATATGCCGTCGCCTCGAAAGGCGGCTGGGCGCTGCAAGGCCCCTGGGTATGGCGCTGGAAAGACTGGATCGACCGCCGTTTCATGGACAAGTTCAACACCCTGCCAGAGATGGCCTCTCCTGACGGGACGGCGGACGTTCCGGCGGGACTGGCCGATGCGGCGACCCTCCGCAACCTGGGCGACGACATGCGCTGCGGCGGCTGCGGCGCCAAGATCGGCCCGGATGTCCTCAAGCGGGTTTTGCAATCGATCAACCGTAACGAAGAAACCGGCATCGTCATCGGGCTGGACGAGCCCGACGATGCCGCCGTCCTGGAAATCCCTCCCGGCAAGGTTCTGGTCAACACCGTCGATGGCTTCCGGGCCTTTATCGATGACCCCTATGTGTTCGGACGCATTGCCGCCAACCATGCCCTCAACGACCTCTATGCCATGGGCGCCGACCCCCATTCGGCCCTGGTGCTGGTGACCCTGCCCCATGGCCTGGCGGAAAAAACCGAGCATGAGCTGACCCAATTGATGGCCGGTGCCTTGAGCATGCTCGGCCCGGCCGGGGCCCGCCTCGTCGGCGGCCACACCGGCGAAGGGGCTGAAACGGCCCTGGGCTTTGCCTTGAATGGTATCGCCGACCCGGAACACATCTTGCGCAAGGGCGGCCTGCGTCCCGGCAATGTTCTGATCCTGACCAAGCCCCTGGGCACCGGTGTGCTTTTTGCCGCCGACATGCGGGGCCGCGCCAAGGGCCGCTGGATCGAAGGGGCGCTTGCCGTCATGCAGCAATCCAACGACGCCGCCGTCGGCATCCTGCGCCGCCACACTGTTACCGCCTGCACCGATATTTCCGGTTTCGGCCTGCTCGGGCACCTGACGGAAATGCTGGAGGCCTCGGGCGCAAGCGCCGATATTAAGCTGGCCGCCCTGCCTGTGCTCGACGGTGCCGGGGAGCTGTCTAAACAAGGCATCGCCAGTTCCTTAACCCCCCAAAATGAAACCCAGAAACGCTCCCTTCGCAACGGTGAGGCGGCAGCGAAAGAGGCGCTATACCCCCTGCTGTTCGATCCGCAGACGGCGGGCGGCCTGCTGGCCGGGGTACCGGCAGACGCCGCCCAGGCCTGTCTTGATGAACTGCGCTCAAAAGGCTATGCGGAGGCTGCCGTTATCGGCACCGTCAATGAGCCGGGCGGCAACCAGGCCCCGGTGACGATTAGCGCCTGAGGACCGAGGAGGAAACGACACCATGACGGATACAAAGCCTGACAACGCCCTGCGCGCCCTGCCCTCCGTCGATAAACTTCTGGGCCGGGCGGAGGCCGCTTTCCTGATCGACGGCCATGGCCGCCGGGCCGTCGTCGACACCCTTCGCGCCACACTGGAGACCCTGCGCCGGGACGTTCTGGCAGGTGATGCCGGTGACCTGTCCGATGAAAAAGTTATTGCGCTGGCCGCCGACCGGCTTGAGGCCGAAGCGCGGTCCAGCCTGACCCCCGTCTTCAACCTGACCGGTACCGTCATCCATACCAACCTGGGCCGGGCCCCGATGCCCGCCGCCGCCCTGGCCGCCATCGAACGCACGGCCCAATCTGCGGCCAACGTGGAATATGATCTGGACAGGGGAAAACGCGGCGACCGGGACGACCACCTGGAAAACCTCATCTGCCGCCTGACCGGGGCCGAAGCCGCCACCACCGTCAACAACAATGCCGCCGCCGTGCTGCTGGTCCTCAACACCCTGGCCCAACGCAAAGAGGTGCCGGTGTCGCGCGGCGAGTTGATCGAGATCGGCGGCTCCTTCCGCATTCCCGACATTATGAAACGGGCCGGCTGCAAGCTGGTCGAGGTCGGCACCACCAACCGCACCCACCTCAAGGACTTCGCCGGGGCGGTCAGCGCCAGGACGGCGCTGCTGATGAAGGTGCATACGTCGAATTACGCCGTCGAGGGCTTCACCAAGGCGGTGCCGGAAGAGGACATGGCGGCCCTGGCCCGGGAACACGGCCTGCCCTTTATTGTCGATCTGGGCAGCGGCACACTGGTCGACTTCCGCACCTATGGCCTGCCCTATGAACCGACACCACAGGATACCTTGAAACAGGGCGCCGACCTGGTCACCTTCAGCGGCGACAAACTGCTGGGCGGACCGCAGGCGGGCATCATCGCCGGGCGCGCCGATCTGGTCGCCAAAATCAAGAAGAACCCGATGAAGCGGGCCCTGCGCAACGACAAGATGATCATTGCGGCGCTCGATGCCGTCTTGCGCCTCTACCTGGATCCGGACCGATTGTGCCAGCGCCTGCCGGTGCTGCGGCTGCTGACCCGGCCCGTTGACGATATCCGCGACAGTGCCGAACGCCTGGCCCCGGCCCTGCAACACCACCTGGGCGACGCTTTCACGGTTGCCATCGAAGACTGCCAGAGCCAGATCGGCAGCGGCTCGCTGCCCGTCGAACGGTTGCCCAGCGCCGCCCTGGCCCTCACACCGACGGCCAAACGCGGTTCCGGGGCCGCCCTCAAAGGCCTGGCCGTCGCCTTCCGCCAACTGCCGCGCCCGGTCATCGGCCGGATCCATGGCGGCGCTTTCATTCTCGACCTGCGCTGCCTGGAAGACGAGGCGGCATTCCTGGAGCAGTTGCAAAGTTGCTTTGACCCCAAGGGGCCGCGCCCATGATCATCGCCACCGCCGGCCACATCGACCACGGCAAAACGACCTTGGTGGCGGCGCTGACCGGCGTCGATACCGACCGCCTGCCGGAGGAAAAAACCCGCGGCATGACCATCGACCTCGGTTTCGCCTACGCCCCGGTGGACGGCGGGCCGGTGCTCGGTTTCGTCGATGTGCCCGGCCATGAAAAATTCATCCGGAATATGCTGGCCGGGGTCACCGGCATCGATTTCGCCCTGCTCATCATCGCCGCCGACGACGGCCCCATGGCCCAGACCGAGGAACACCTGGCCATTCTCGACCTGCTGGGGATCGGCCACGGCGCCGTGGCGCTGACCAAGACCGATGCCGTTGACGCGGCGCGGCTGCAAGAGGTGGGCGACGAAATCGACCTGCTGCTGGCCGGAACCGTTTTGGACGGCGCACCGGTCTTTCCGGTATCGGGTATCACCGGCGACGGCGTCGCGGATCTGCGCGCCCATCTGGACGGGGCCGCCAAAAGCCACCACATGCGCAGCCGCACCGGGCATTTCCGCCATGCCGTCGACCGCTGCTTTACGGTGACCGGGTCCGGGCTGGTGGTCACCGGCACCGCCTTTGCGGGCAACGCCAAGGTCGGCGATCAACTGATGCTCAGCCCCAGCGGCCTCTCCGTGCGCGTCCGCGCCATCCATGCCCAGAACACGGACAGCGACACCGGCGTCGCTGGGCAGCGTCTGGGCATCAACATTACCGGTTCGGGCCTCAGCCGCGACCGGGTGCACCGGGGCGACTGGCTGCTGGCCCAGGCGGCCCATGCGCCGACCGACCGCCTCGACGCCCGCCTCAGCCTCCTCAAAACCGAGAAAAAGCCGTTGCGCCACTGGACGCCCGTGCACCTGCACCTGGGGGCCATCGAAGTAACGGCGCGGGTCGCCGTGCTGGCGGGCAAAAATATCCCGCCGGGCGGCAGCGGACTGGTGCAACTGGTGCTCGACAAACCGATCGGCGCCCTGGCCCGCGATAAAATCGTCCTGCGCGATCATGCGGCGCAGCGCACCCTCGGCGGCGGCCATGTTATCGACCCCTTCCCGCCGAAGCGGGGCCGGGCCCGTCCGCAACGCCTCGAACTGCTGCAACTGCTGGACACCGATGATGACGCGGCGGCCTTCGCCGCCCTGGCCGGGCGCTCGCTTTATGGTTTCAAGACCGACCAGTTCGCCCGCGCCCGCAACCTGGACGCTGCCGGACTGGCGGCGGTGTTGGACGGTGTGCCCCATCACCGGGCCGGGGGGCTGATCGTCGGCCCGGACCGTTGGCGGCAACTGACGGCGGCGGCCTTGCAAGCCGCCACCCAGGCCCATGCGGCAAAACCCGACGAGCCCGGCTTTACCGAAGACAGCCTGCGCCGCGCCGTCGACCACCGCCTCGACGGGGTTTTCTTCCGCGGCGTGCTCGACGACCTGGAGGCGGCGGGCAGCCTGAAGCGCAGCGGGGCGTCCTATGCCCTGCCCGGCCATACCGCCGAGATGACCCCCGCCGACGCCAAACTGTGGCAGCAGGTCGAGCCACTCCTCGTCGATGGCAACTTCAAGCCGCCCATCGTCCGCGAACTGGCCGACGCCTTGGGCCTCGACCATGTGCCGGTCGGCAAATTCCTGATGCGGGCGGAAAAACTGGGACTGGTTCTGCGCGTCGCCGACAACCGCTATTACCTGACAGGGCCGATTGCCGAACTGGCCGAGCTGGCCCAGGCCCTGGCCGAAGCCAACGCGGGCGTACTCAGCGTTATCGCCTTCCGCGACCATGCCGAGATCGGCCGCAACCTGGCCGTCAACGTGCTGGAATATTTCGACAAGGCGGGTTTTACCAAACGGGCCGGGGACGCCCGCAGGATCGTGCGCCCGGCGGCGGAGGTTTTTTGACCCCAATCATTTTTCCCCTCTCTAAATAGTTGTATTTATTTTAAACAACAAAATTTTTCTGTATCGGGGGTCATCATGGCGCGGCCAAATTTACTTACCTTACTTTTCCTTGGTTTCTTTTTAGTTGGATGTGTTGCACACAAATCCACATTTCTGGGACTTCAAACTGCCGATAGCACCTACAAGCAAACAACAATTCGATGGGGCGGAAAGTGGGCTGGCTCCCACACTGATTATTTTTTCAAATCCTTTAACGAACAAGATTACTTAGGCCTCTGCGGTTATTATATTGATCAAGAAGGAAGCACTCGGGGCACCGATTTCTGGACTGAAGCAGCAACCGTCTATCTTGGAGAAAATCCCGTTGCCTCAGGCGCTTTTATAAATCGACAGCCACCCAAACTTTCCGGCTACAAAGCGGCCTGTATAAAAACCGAAATTCCCTTTGATAGTAAACTCTTTGACTATATGTCGTTCTCCTTAAGGGGAAACGCTGTTCAATTTGCAAGATAACCCGTCAATCTGGGATTAAAGTTAAACTGTCAATCCTAGAACGCGTGCAGAAACAATCTTCCGGCGGCGGAGGTTTTTTGAGCGCTCTGCCGGTTCTGGTTGATCTCTTTTATTTAAAAACTCATCACCGAAAGTATCAGGACGATGAGCAGGGTCCAGAGCCACATCGCCCGTTTCTTGTTTTTATCGATTAAATAGATAATGCCGGTGGCGAAGCCGGTTCCGAAGAACAAGGTCCCGGCGAAGATCACAGCGGCGCCGGAGACGAGGGCCCCGTCGGCCGTTTTGTTGGCGAACAGGTGCAGGTTCATCAGGTAGCCCACCAACAGGCAGACCGAGGCCAAAGACGCAATCCAAAGGGTGTGCAGGCCCTTCATAATAGTCCCCCAACACAGGTCGCATTCGACCTAAACAATACGGCCTATACTCGTACACGTATAGGCCGTTTAGTATGGGCATTGCATCTTTAAGAATTCGTTTCCACGGAAAACGGCGGCCGACGACCCCGGCATTTACTATTCTGTCAATCCATAGATAATCAGCGGCGGAAGAGTATCGGTCCCGGTGGGCCGCCCGGTCTTCAAAACCGGTGGAGGGGCGCTCGCGTTCCTTTGGGTTCGACTCCTGCCTCTTCCGCCATTCCCTGCGAAAGCAACTTTCCTCAAATACCCGGCGACGAACGCCCCGGCGGGCGCTACAGCAGTTCGCAGGCTTCGTCGAAGTCGAAGCGGGGATGCCGCTTGAAGACGGTGGTCTCGTTGCCGCGGCCGAAGGCGCAGATGAAGTTGGTTTTGACCTCGGTGCCGGCCCAGAAGGCTTCGTCAGCGGCCGGTTTGTCGAGCCCCTGCATCGGTCCCGCGTCGAGGCCGACGGCGCGCACCGCCATCATGAAATAAGCCGCCTGCAAGGTGCCGTTGAGATTGGCCCAGGGGGCGATCATCTTCGGGTTATCGGTCATGCGCTCCTTGATGGCCGTCGGACGAAAGGGCGTCAGCTTGGCGTTGTGCTCATAAAAGGCATGGTCATTGCCGAAAATGGCAATGGCCGGCGCCTGCACGGTTTTTTCCTTGTTGTTATCAAAGAGGATCGCTTTCAGTTTCGCCTTGGCTTCGTCACTGCGGATGATCTTGATACGGAGGGGACAAACATTGGCGCTGGTCGGACCCATTTTCATGAGGTCGTAAATCTGGCGGATCTGGTCGTCGGTAACCGCTTCGTCCGTCCAGCCGTTAAAGGACCGGGCACCCCGGAACATCATGTCGAGTTGGCCGTCGCTCAGCTTTTCGGCTTGGCGGCGCATCTCGCGCACCGCTTCCTGAGCCTGTAGGTCGAGTTCATCCGGGGCGGGTTTTGCGTTCATTTTATCAATCCTCAATCAATATCAGAGTAATTCGGTAAGGGGTTTATAAGGCTGTTTCCAGTTCATGCAACCCCATGAACAAGTGTAGAGCCCTGAATCCCGGTAAAATTTAAGTGATTCTCGCCCGCACCGCGGCCGAGACGAATTCACTGACGATGACGATGGCGAAGATGCCGATCAGCATGACCGTCACTTCCTGCCAGGCAAACAGGTTGATCGAGGAATAAAGCTGGATGCCGATACCCCCGGCCCCGACGAAACCCAACACCGTCGATTCCCGGATGTTAATGTCCCAGCGGTATACGGTGGTGCCGATAATCACCGGCAATACCTGCGGCAGCACACCGGTCAGCAGGATTTGCAGGCGCGAGGCGCCGGTCGCCTCGATGGCCTCGATGGCGCCCTGGTCGATCTCTTCAATGGCTTCGGCGATCAACTTGCCCATGAAACCGATGGAACGGAAGGCAATGGCCCAGATACCGGCGACCGGGCCGGGTCCGAAGATGGCCACGAAGATCAGCGCCCAGACGATGGTGTTGATGGAGCGCGACGAGACCAGGATGAAGCGGCCGATAAACCAGGTTACGGAGTTATAGGTCGTGTTGCGGGCCGCCAGGAAGGCGATCGGCAGGGCAATGACATAGGTGACGATGGTGCCCAGCGTCGCAATGTGGATGGTTTCCAGCAACGGCTCGAAGACTTCCCCGGTATGGCCCCAAGCGGGGGGATACATACGCGTTAACAGATCGGCGATCTGTACATGGGCATCCAGGAAGTAATGCCAGGGAATGTCCAGGTTGCGCAGGGACCAGACGGCGACAAAAACAATGCCGACCAACCAGGCATAGCGGACCAGGGACTGGCGGGGTGAATATTTACGCCAGATTTCAGGGTGCTTTGCGGCATGCTCGGCGGGGGTCATCGCAATTTACCCCGCACCCAGTTGGAAAAGATTTCGCCGATAAAGACCAGGGCGATGATGGTCAGCAGGATGGCCAGCGAGAAATCGTAATCGTAACGCTTGAAGGTGGCGCTCAAGGTCATGCCGATGCCGCCGGCGCCGACGATGCCGACCACCGTCGAATGGCGGATGTTGGCATCCAGGCGGTAAATGCAAACGCCCAGGTAGCGGGGCAAAATCTGCGGCGCGATGCCGTAGATCAGCAGCTTGGGAAAACTGGCGCCGGTGGCGCGCACGGCTTCCACCTGTCCGGGGTTCATGTTCTCGATATCTTCGGCGATCATCTTGGAGATAAAACTGACGCTGGCGACGGTCAGGGTCAGCACCCCGGCCAAGGCGCCGAAACCGACGACCTTGACGAAAAAGATGGCCCAGATCACTTCATGGAAGGTGCGGCTGAGAACGATAACGCCGCGGGCCGCCAGATAAAGCGGCTTCGGCGCCAGATTGACGGCGGCGCAAAGACCCAGCGGGATAGCCAGGATCATGCCGATGAAACTGGCGGCAAAGGCCATCTGGATGCTTTCCAGGACACCGCGGATCAGCAGGTCATCACGCGAGAAATCCGGCGGAAACATGCGGGCGATCATGTTGCCTGCCCGCGGAATACCCTGCGAGAAACGGTGCCAGTCCAAATCCAGGGTGCCTGTCGACCAGATCAGGTAGACCACTCCCAGGATCAGCGTTGCGTAGCGCCAGCCCTCATTCGGGAACAGGGTCGGCGGTTTCCAGGTCGTCGGATGGCTCATCCGACGGCCCCTTCGTGGGTCAAACCGTTGCTGATGTCTATTTCCTGATGTGGCGGCTCGTCGTCATCGTCGCTGTCCTTGATGGTCGTGCTCCAGTCCTCT
>JADHTD010000081.1 GCA_016776525.1 Rhodospirillales bacterium | reverse complement strand
CCTGGGTTGCCCACACCGTCTATTGAGGGCAACAAATACAGCCGGGGCCATGCCGTCATTGCCGGTGGTGCGGAGATGACCGGGGCGGCCCGGCTGGCGGCCCAGGGGGGGCGGCGCAGCGGCGCCGGATTGGTGACCATCGCCGCGCCGGCGCAAGCTTTCGCCGTCTATGCCGCCGGTGAACCTGGAACCATCATCAAGCCCCTGGACAGTGCCGCTGATTTTACCGATTTGCTGTCCGATCCCCGCAAGAATGCCGTGCTCTGCGGTCCTGGCGGCGGAGTGACCGCGGAGACCCGGGACAAGGCCCTGGCGGCCCTGGGTGCCAATAAGGCCTGTGTGCTGGACGCCGACGCCCTGTCCGTCTTTGAAGGCGATGCCGGGGCGTTGTTCGCGGCCATCAAGGGGCCTTGCATCCTGACCCCGCACGAAGGGGAATTCGCCCGTCTGTTCGGTGATCTGCCCGGCGATAAACTGTCCCGGGCGCGCGCCGCCGCTGAAAAAAGTGGCGCCGTCGTCTTGCTCAAAGGGGCCGATACGGTGATTGCCGCGCCGGACGGTCGGGCCGCCG
Organism: Rhodospirillales bacterium; assembly: GCA_016776525.1. Lineage (GTDB taxonomy): Bacteria > Pseudomonadota > Alphaproteobacteria > Rhodospirillales > JADHTD01 > JADHTD01. The sequence continues at coordinate 9,195 of JADHTD010000081.1, read as the reverse complement.
TCAATGCGGTGGCGCCGCCGACCCTGGCGACGGCCGGGTCTGGCGACGTGCTGGCCGGTATTGCTCTGGGATTATTGGCTCAGGGCATGGCTGCTTTCGAAGCGGCCTCGGCGGCAGCCTGGATTCACGGCAGGGCGGCTGCCGATTTCGGCGGGCCGGGATTGATTGCCGAAGATTTGTCTGATCTGATCCCGGACGTCTTGCGTCAGATTAATGATGGGACTACTTGACTAGGTATTAGGGAAAACATGAGCGAACAAGAACAACAATCCGAAGGCTTTCTCGACCGTACTCTGAAAAACCTACGGTCCGCCTGGCAGTCCATAGCCGGTTCCGAATACGACGAGACGGCGGCCAGCATGCGGCCCGATCTGCCGGACGACGATGCCGCACGCCTGCGCCAACAGATGGAAGCCTGCCTACAGACCCGGGGTGGTGAAGTTTCCGCCCGCGCCCGCGCCGCCGCCCTGGGGCGGGCCTACTTGGCCCTGGACGTGACAGGGCGGCACCGCTTCCTGCAAGTCATGGCCGAGAATTTCGATGTAGATGCGGCCGCAATCGATGCCGCCATCGAAGAACTGCATAAGGCGGAAGGCCCTGTCGACTGTCGCGCCGCCCAACGCAAATTGAGTAAAGAACTGACGGCCCCTAGGGTAAAGTTATTAACTCAATTCAATGGGTTGCCAGAAGGTGTTAAGTTTTTAGTTGATATGCGAGCCGAGTTGTTACCGCTGTCAAAAAATGACCCGGCGCTGACCGCCCTGGAAAATGACCTGCGGGATTTGCTGGCCACTTGGTTCGATGTGGATTTCCTTGAACTGCGGCGTATCACCTGGGAGACGGCCTCCGGCCTGCTGCTGGAAAAACTGATCGCCTATGAAGCCGTCCATGAAATTGAAAGCTGGGACGATCTCAAGAACCGGCTGGATTCGGACCGGCGCTGTTTCGCCTATTTCCACCCCCGAATGCCGGACGAACCGCTGATCTTTGTCGAGGTCGCCCTGGTCAACGGCTTGGCCGACAATGTGCAGGTCCTGCTCGACGAAGAGGCCCCGCGGCAGAACCCGGAGGAGGCCGACACGGCCATTTTCTATTCTATTTCCAACGCCCAGAAAGGACTGGCCGGAATCAGTTTCGGCAATTTCCTCATCAAGCGGGTGGCCGACACGCTTGCCGGTGAATTCCCCGGCTTAAAATCCTTCGCCACCCTGTCGCCGGTGCCCGCCTTCCGGAACTGGCTGGATAAGGCCTCAGCTGCCGGCGAGATGCAGTTGACCGCCAACGAGCGCAAAGCGCTGAACGGGCAGGACGATCCGGACGCCGAAGGGCTCGATCTAATCCAACGTCTGCTTGATACACCTGGCTGGGAAGGCAATGAGGAAACCGTTGAATCGCTGCGGAAACCCCTGATGCGGCTGGTTGCCCACTATCTGCTTGAAGAAAAGCGCCGCCGGGGACAGGCCCTGGACCCGGTAGCCCATTTCCACCTCAGCAATGGGGCCCGCATGGAGCGGCTCAACTGGATGGCGGACACGTCCGCCAGGGGATTGCAGCAGTCGGCCGGCATGATGATGAATTACCTCTACAAACTAAGCGATGTCGAGACCAACCACGAGGCCTATACATCCGACGGGCAGGTCGCCTCCTCCGGCAGCATGCGCTCGCTCCTCAGGGGCTGACCTGGGTACGGACGGAGCAGGAATCATGGAAATAACGGAACCGGCCGGAATATGGCCCCGTTGCCGCCGTCCTGGAATTGACAGGTCGGGCGAAATGTATAAGGTTGCGCCCCCGCCCGGTTTTCCGGGAGAAATGCGGGCGTGGTGGAACTGGTAGACACGCAGGTTTTAGGTACCTGTGGCGCAAGCCGTGGGGGTTCAAGTCCCTCCGCCCGCACCAGATTTAGGTGAACGCCGGAAACCATGCTGACGTTGTAAACGGGGTATGGATTGAGTCCGGTTCCACAGCGAATGAATGAATACGATCCGAATGGAAAGCCAATGCAGGTTACAGAAACCAAAACCGAGACCCTGAAACGGGAATTTACAGTCGCCATTCCGGCGGACGAGATCGAGGAAAAGATCAACGGCCGCCTCATGGAATTGGCGAAAACCATAAACCTGCCGGGCTTCCGCCCCGGTAAGGCGCCGGTGTCGCTGCTCCGTAAGCAGTATGGCCCGTCCGTCATGGGCGAGGTTTTGGAAAAAACCGTCCAGGAATCGACGGTCAAAGTGATCAGCGACAATGAACTGAAGGTTGCCATGCAGCCGCAGATCGAAATCACCGCCTTCGAGGACGGTTCCGACCTGGAATACACCATGGCCGTCGAACTGCTGCCGGAGATCGAGGATTTCGATTTCTCCAAGGTCGAACTTGAACAGCACGTCATCGAAGTGCCGGAAGACGCCATCGAGAAATCCATTGAAGAGATGGCCCAGGCCCACAAGACCTGGAATACAACCGACGGCAAACGGGCTGCTAAGGAAGGCGATCAGGTGGTCATTGATTTCGTCGGTAAGGTCGGAGGCGAGGAATTTGCCGGCGGCAAGGCCGACGGCTATCCCCTGGAACTGGGCACGAAAACCTTTATCCCCGGTTTTGAGGAGCAACTGGTCGGCGTCAAGGTTGGCGACAAACTGACCGTCAAAGTAACCTTCCCCGAGAATTACGGTGGCGAGGAGCTGGCCGGCAAGGACGCCGAGTTCGACGTCGAGGTCAAGGAACTCCGGGAATCGGCTGCGGCCGTCATCGACGATGAACTGGCCAAGAAGATGGGCCTGGAATCGCTGGAACAGATGCAGCAGATGGTCCGCGACGACCACGAACGGGAATTCAAGTCCCTGTCGCGTATGCGCCTCAAGCGGGCCCTGCTGGACGACCTGGAAAACCGTTTTGATTTTGACCTGCCCGCCGGCATGGTCGACCGGGAATCGGACGCCATCTGGCATCAGTTCGAGGAACGGCGCAAAGCCGGTGAGGATGTCGTCGACAAGGATGACGAAGGCAAAAGCGACGATGAACTGAAAGCCGAATACCGGGAAATCGCCGAACGGCGGGTCCGCTTGGGACTGGTCCTCAGTGACATCAGCTCCAAGAACAACATCCAAGTTTCCCAAGACGAGATCAACAAGGCGATTACCGCTGAATCGCGCCGTTATTCCGGCCAGGAGCAGCAGGTTCTCGATTATTTCAAGAGCAACCCGGAAGCCCAGCAGCAAATCTACGGGCCGTTGCTCGAAGACAAGGTGGTTGATTTCATAATCGAGCTGGCCAAGCTGACCGATACCAAGATTTCCATCGAGGACTTCTTCAAACTGCCGGAAGACCCGGCCCCGAAAGCCAAAGCCAAAAGCAAGGCCAAACCGAAAGCCAAGCCGAAGGCTAAAGCGGCTGCCAAGGACGGCGATACTAAAAAAGCGGCGGCTAAAAAGCCGGCCGCCAAAAAGACCGCTAAGAAGACTGCGGCTAAAGACAAATAGGCCTTTTCCGGCCGGGCATCTGGTGTCAGGCTTATTGAACTGGTCTTGGCGAGGTTAATGAGGGTTGTACGGAAGAATGACTAATCCGATCGAAACGACGATGAACAATTTGGTGCCGATGGTGGTTGAAACCACCAACCGGGGGGAACGCGCCTATGACATTTATTCCCGGTTACTGAAGGAACGTATTATTTTCCTTACCGGCGGAGTCAACGATGCCGTCGCCAGCCTGATCAGCGCACAGCTTTTGTTCCTGGAATCGGAAAACCCGAAGAAGGACATCGCGCTGTATATCAATTCACCGGGTGGCATCGTCACCTCCGGACTCGCCATCTACGACACCATGCGGTACATCCGGCCCGATGTGTCCACGGTTTGCATCGGGCAGGCGGCCTCAATGGGTTCCCTGCTGCTGGCCAGCGGCGCCGAAGGCAAACGGTTTGCCCTGCCCAATTCCCGAATCATGGTCCATCAGCCGTCCGGCGGCGCCCAGGGGCAGGCCACGGATATTGAAATCCAGGCCAAGGAAATTCTCTCGCTGAGGCACCGGTTGAACGAAATTTATGTCGAACATACCGGCCAGGAACTGGATGTTATTGAAAAGTCACTGGAACGTGATCGCTTCATGTCGCCGGATGAAGCCAAGGAATTCGGCCTTATTGACGAGGTCGTGGCCAATCGTCCGCCGACCGATGACGAGGACGATAACGGCGATAAATAGATTAAGGGTTCGGACCCGCAAGGGACGCATTATATCAATTTTAAGACTTGCTCCATACGGTCCCTTATACGGAGAAGTCTTGACCGATCCTTATTCGGATGGAAACATCCACCGGTGTAACGGAGAAAGTTGACTCCCGAACACGGTTTAACGGGTTGCTTGGCTACATTGTCATATTTACGGAGTCTCGATGAACAAATCCTCCGGTGGAGATTCGAAAAACACACTCTACTGCTCGTTCTGCGGTAAGAGCCAGCATGAGGTCCGTAAGCTTATTGCCGGACCGACGGTATTCATCTGTGATGAATGCGTCGAACTGTGCATGGATATCATCCGCGAAGAGCATAAGACGAATCTCGTCAAATCCGGCGATGGTGTGCCGACGCCGCGCGACATCTGTGAAGTGCTGAACGACTATGTGATCGGCCAGGATCATGCCAAGCGTGTCCTTTCGGTGGCCGTCCATAACCATTACAAACGCCTCGGCCACAGTGCCAAGAACAACGATGTGGAACTGGCCAAATCGAATATTCTGCTGATCGGGCCGACCGGTTGCGGCAAGACACTGTTGGCTCAGACCCTGGCTCGTATCCTTGATGTGCCCTTTACCATGGCCGACGCGACGACACTGACCGAAGCCGGTTATGTCGGCGAGGACGTGGAAAATATCATCCTGAAGCTTTTACAGGCCGCCGATTACAATGTGGAACGGGCCCAGCGCGGCATTGTCTATATTGACGAAGTCGACAAAATTTCCCGCAAGTCCGACAATCCGTCGATCACCCGTGATGTGTCCGGCGAAGGCGTCCAGCAGGCCTTGCTGAAAATCATGGAAGGCACAGTTGCCAGTGTTCCGCCGCAAGGCGGCCGCAAACATCCGCAGCAGGAATTCCTGCAGGTCGACACCACCAACATCCTGTTTATCTGTGGTGGCGCGTTTGCCGGACTAGACAAGATTATTTCGTCGCGCGGCGAGGGATCAACCATCGGCTTCGGCGCCGACGTTCGCTCCGCCGATGACCGCCAGACCGGCGAAATCCTCCGCGACGTCGAACCGGAAGACCTGTTGAAATTCGGCCTCATTCCGGAATTCGTCGGCCGTCTGCCGGTATTGGCGACGCTTGACGATCTCGATGAGGGGTCCCTGGTTGAAATCCTGACCACTCCGAAGAACGCCCTGGTCAAGCAATACCAGCGCCTCTTTGAAATGGAGGATGTGCGGCTGGTCTTTACCGACGATGCTCTGGTCTCGATTGCCAAGAAAGCCGTTCAACGTAAGACCGGCGCCCGCGGCCTGCGCTCGATCATGGAAAATATCCTGCTCGATACCATGTTCGACCTGCCGGGTTTCGAAGACATTCAGGAAGTGGTCATCAACCGGGAAGTTTCCGAGGATCACGCCAAGCCTCTCTACATCTATGCCGACCGGCATGAAGAAGTAGAATCCAGCGCCTAATCTTACACCTCCTGGCTATATTTTATCGGTACCCCTTGCAGGAATCCCTTTTGAGGGCCACCTATGTCGGGTACGCTAATACCTGATTCCGATTCGGGGTCGGCTTGACGATTGATATGGAGTAATTTGTGACCACATCTGGTGAACTGTTTCCCGTACTTCCCTTGCGCGATATCGTTATCTTTCCGCATATGATCGTGCCGCTTTTCGTCGGCCGCGATAAATCCGTGCGAGCCCTCGAAGATGTTATGAAAGATGACAAGCAGATTCTTCTGGTCGCCCAGAAGAACGCCGCCGAGGACGACCCCTCCACCGATGATATTTACACCGTCGGCACCGTTTCCACGGTCCTGCAACTCCTCAAGCTGCCCGATGGCACGGTAAAGGTGTTGGTAGAAGGCGGCCAGCGGGCCCTGATCACGCGTTTTTCCGACAACGAGCAGTTTTTCGAAGCCGAGGTGAAAACCATCGGCGAAAGCGAAGACGACAGTCAGGAAATGGAAGCCCTGTCGCGCTCGGTGATCACCCAATTCGAGCAGTACATCAAACTCAACAAGAAGATTCCGCCGGAAGTCCTGGTCTCCATCAACCAGATCGATTCACCCAGCAAGCTGGCCGATACGGTGGCTTCGCACCTGGCCCTGAAGATTTCTGAGAAGCAGGAATTGCTGGAAATCGAAACCGTCTCCGAACGGTTGGAAAAAGTCTACGCGCACATGGAATCGGAAATCGGCGTCCTGCAGGTCGAAAAGAAGATCCGCAACCGCGTCAAACGCCAGATGGAGAAGACTCAGCGCGAGTACTATCTCAATGAGCAGTTGAAGGCGATCCAGAAGGAACTTGGCGAAACCGAAGACGGCCGTGACGAGGCAGCCGAATTCGACGAGCGTATCAAGAAGGTCAAACTGAGCAAAGAAGCCCGCGAAAAGGCATCCGCTGAGTTGAAAAAGTTCAAGTCCATGAGCCCGATGTCGGCGGAAGCGACCGTCGTGCGCAATTACCTCGACTGGATTTTGTCGATTCCCTGGAAAAAGCGCACCAACACCAAGAAGGACATCAAGGCCGCCAAGGAAATTCTCGATAAGGACCACTATGGCCTGGATAAGGTCAAAGAGCGGATCCTCGAATATTTGGCCGTTCAACAGCGGACCAAGAAGATCAAAGGACCAATTCTCTGCCTGGTCGGCCCTCCGGGCGTTGGCAAAACGTCGCTGGGGGCGTCCATCGCGCGCTCATCGGGACGTAAATTCGTCCGCATGTCGCTGGGCGGGGTGCGCGATGAGTCGGAAATTCGCGGCCACCGGCGCACCTACATCGGATCGATGCCGGGCAAGGTCATCCAGGGCATGAAGAAAGCCAAGGTCTCGAACCCGCTGTTTCTGCTGGACGAGGTCGACAAGATGGGCAACGACTGGCGCGGCGACCCGGCGTCGGCGTTGCTGGAAGTCCTAGACCCGGAACAGAACAACACTTTCAACGACCATTACCTGGAAGTCGATTACGACCTGTCCGATGTCATGTTCGTAACCACGGCGAACACCATGAACATGCCGTCGCCATTGCTGGACCGCATGGAGATCATCCGTCTTTCCGGCTATACGGAAGACGAGAAGGTGGAAATCTCCAAACGCCACCTGATCCCCAAACAGATCGAAGCCCATGGCCTGAAGAAAGGCGAATGGTCGATTTCCGATACGGCGGTCCGCGATCTTATCCGCTATTACACGCGGGAAGCCGGGGTCCGTAACCTGGAACGGGAACTGGCCAATCTGACCCGTAAGGCGATCAAGGACATCATGGCCGAGGATAAAAAGGAAGTTCACCTGACGCGGCGCAATCTCGGCAAATATGCCGGGGTCAAAAGGTACCGTTACGGCGAAACCGAACTGGAAGACCTGGTTGGCGTTACCACCGGCCTTGCCTGGACGGAAGTCGGCGGTGAACTGCTCAACATCGAATCCGTTCTCGTGCCCGGCAAGGGCAGGATGACGATTACCGGTAAATTGGGCGACGTCATGCAGGAATCGATTCAGGCGGCCAAATCCTATGTGCATTCCCGGGCCCTCGATTTCGGTATCAAGCCGCCGATGTTCAATACCAAGGACATCCACGTGCACGTTCCGGAAGGGGCGACGCCGAAGGACGGTCCCTCGGCCGGTGTCGGCATGGTCACCTCGATCGTTTCGGTGCTGACCGGTATCGCCGTGCGTAAGGATGTGGCGATGACCGGTGAAGTGACCCTGCGCGGGCGCGTGCTGCCGATCGGCGGTCTCAAGGAAAAACTGCTGGCGGCCCTTCGCGGCGGCGTCAAGAAAGTGCTGATCCCGAAAGAGAATGAAAAAGATCTGGCTGAAATTCCGGACAACGTCAAAAAGGGATTGGAACTGGTTCTGGTGTCGAATGTCGACGAGGTGCTGGAACACGCCTTGGTCGATAAGCTCGTAGCCATCGAATGGACCGAGGAAGACGTCAAGGCGGCGGCAATGGCCTCCGCTAATGGAGATGTCGGCGACGTCGTCACCCACTAGACCGGATCAGGTTTGATTGGAGCGAACAATCAATTCTGTGAATCCGTTCGATACCTCTCATTGAGAGCAGTGTAACCGGGTTGTCGGAATGCCTGGGTTAATTCCGATCCTCCCGGGGCGGCTCTGACAGCGTCCTCCCGGCGATCCTTTTTTCGACTAATACGATAAAGAATTCCCAGCGGCGGCTCGGTTGACCCGGGCCGCCGATTCGCTTGTTTTGGACCGAATGCCCCACCGGGAAGCCCGGTTATCCACAGTTTTTTAAAAAAAATCCCACAAATCCGCCATTCAACCGTTTTTTTGCAATAACCGGTAAACGATTGTTTCATATAGGGTTAATGGCAGCGTAAATGGTGCAAATGGCAAAATGCGCCGCAAAACCGCAAAAACCTGGGGAAAACTGCGGTTCTTCGATTGACGCGGATATTTTTTCCGCTCTACACTTTGCGCGTTCAGTAAGTCTTGATGACGTTAGGTTTTCAAGCCTTTTACATACAAATTCTTCAGACAGAAGAGGGGGCCTTACCTTGAATAAAAATGATCTAGTCGCAGCAGTCGCGGGTAACACGGGTTTATCGAAAGCAGACGCTTCGAAAGCTGTTGATGGCATTCTTGATGCGGTCACCAGTGCTTTGAAGGGCGGCAACGAAGTCCGCTTGGTTGGTTTCGGTACTTTCAGCGTCGCGGCACGCAAGGCGACGCAGGGTCGTAACCCGCGTACTGGCGAGACGATTCAGATTCCCGCTTCCAACCAGCCGAAGTTTAAGGCCGGTAAAGCATTGAAGAGTGCGGTGAACTAAACACCCTCCTTCAAGACGACATTTCAAGGGACCGGCTGCCCCCATCGGGCGGCCGGTTTTTTTTTGTTCATATCCCTCAGTCGCCGGGCGCACTGCGTGCCCATGCATGGATTGCATAAATGCAATAAGGCTCGCTCGTATTAACTCTCGGGGCAGCCGTCGCTGCCCAGTTTGAGAGGTAACCGAATCAAAAGAATGCGGACTACCCTGG